>NZ_JBEOMB010000137.1:0-25674 GCF_046000175.1 Rhodoplanes sp. SY1 | reverse complement strand
GTGGCGTTGAGGGCGAGGAGGTTGGTCTGCGCCGCGATCGCGGTGATCAGCTCGACCACCTCGTCGATGCGGGCCGTCGCGGTCGACAGGCTGGCGATGGTGTCGCTCGCCTGCGCGACCTTGGTCACCGCCGCGCGGGCGATCGCAGCGGAGCGGTCGACGTCCCGACCGATCTCCTCGGCCGAGGCGGCGAGCTCGGTGGTCGCCGCCGCGACCGTCTCCATGTTGGTCGAAGCATCCTGCGAGGAGCGCTCCACCGCCTCGGCGCGGGTGCGCGTCTCGGTGGCGCCCTGGCCGAGCACGCCGGCGGTCTGCTCCATGTTGCCGACCGCGCCCGACATCGCGTCGACGACCCGCCCGATCGCCTCCTCGAACTGCGCCGTGTCGGCGTTGAAGGCGGCGACCCGGCAGCGAATCACCTCCATCGCCTCGTTGATCGTCTCGGCGGCGAGCTTGACGCTGCCGTGCAGCCCCTTCGGCAGGATGCGGCGGTGATACTTGTCGTCGCGGATCGCCGCCATGGCGGCCGTCGACTCGCGCACGAAGGCGTCGCAGCGGTCGGTCGCGTCGTTGAAGGCGTGCTGCAGCCGCCCGATAGCGCCGCGGTCGCGGATGCCGAGGATGCGGGCCTCGAAGTCGCCGCGGGCGACCCGCTCGGCGACGGCCGCGGCGTCGCGGCAGGCGCGCCCCAGGACGGCGAGCCGCCAGGCGACCACGGCGAGTGCCAGCGCCGCGACGGCGAGGCCGCCGACCAGCACGCCGGGCGCGGCGAAGCCGAGTCCCGCGCCGGCGAGCGCGAGCCCGAGCGCGGCGGCGGCGACGCCGGCCGTCGCCTCAGAGAGCAAAGACGAGTTCATCGTAGGGCATGCCTTGAGCGTCGACGAAATCGAGGAGCCGGCGGTAGCCGGCGGCGAGCGCATCCTTGCCGTTGGCGTGCCGGGCCTCCTCGCGCAGCACCTCGGCATAGAGGGGCGCGACGGCCTCGACGGCACTGCGTTCGGGAACCCGCCGGTTGGAGTGATAGCCGACGATCTTCCGGTTCTCGTCGAAGGACGGCGTGACATGGGCGAACACCCAGTAGTGGTCGCCACTCCTCGCCATGTTCTTCACGTAGGCGAAGACCTCGCGGCCATCCTGGATGGTGTCCCACAGGAGCTTGAACACGGCCCGCGGCATGTCGGGATGACGGATGATGCTGTGGGGCTGGCCCATCAGCTCCGCCGCGCCATAGCCGCAGATGTCGCAGAACACCTTGTTGGCGTAGGTGATCCGGCCCTTGAGGTCGGTCTTCGAGACGATCAGATCATCGGGACTGAAAAAGACTTCTCGATGGGTCGGACTGATCCGAACCGACATTGGCGCATTCCCATTCCGACTTAACCCGTCAGCCTTACTTGACGGTACGGTGGTAAACATTCGCCTACGCGCCGCGTCACAAATATGCGGCACGGCATGCACATCCTGCATGCAGCTCCGACCGGCCGGCTCGGCCTCGTCCGGTTCGATTAACCCTCTGTTCACCATCGCGTTGCCGCCACCACCCTCCGGCGTATGCTCGATCCCCGGATGCACGCGGGCGATGTGTCCGACAGCGTCGACACGTCGACCGCGGACCATGCCGAAGGGTGACACTGGGGGACATGCGATGCAGGACCGCCGCCGCGAGCAGCGATGGCCGACCTATCTGCGCGGCCGCATCAGCTTCGCGAACCGATTTTCAGCCGTCGATTGCCTGGTCCGGAACACCTCGCCACGCGGCGCGCGCCTCGCCGTGCACAACAGCGCCGTGGTGCCCGACGAGTTCGATCTCGCCATCCCGCGCAAGGGGACCGAGGTGCGGGTCCGCGCCCGGTGGCGGAGCTTCGAGATCATCGGCGTCGAGGTGGTGACGGCGCCGGCCGCCGACGCCCCGATCCCGATCGGGCTCGCACGGCGCATCCGCGAGCTCGAAGCCGCCAACGACAGCCTGCGGCGCCGGCTCGAGCAGGACGACTGACGATCCGTGCCGCGATGCCCGATGCTCGCCGGCCGCCGTTAAGGTTGAGGCGAGGCTCGGCTTGCCGTGCCGGACGGTCCCCCACACACTCGTCTCCCGCGCCGACCTCGGCGCCGAGGAGGCAGCCTCGATGACGACGGACCGTCGCAAGGCCCCGCGCACGCCGTCCTATCTCGGCGGCCAGCTCGTCTACTCCGGTCAGCGGCTGAGCGCCGAATGCATCGTGCGCGATCGGTCGGACACCGGGGCGCTCCTGTTCGTCGACTCCGCCGGCCGCCTGCCGGACAGCTTCGACCTCACCATTACCAAGACCCGGACCCGGTTCCGGGCGCGTACCCGCTGGCGTCGCGCCGACGCCATCGGGGTCGAGCTCACCGCGCCGATCGCCCCGCCGGCCGCCGCGGCCCCTCCGGCCGATCCGTTCGAGCACGACCGCATTCGCCGTCTCAAGGCGGAGAACGAGCGCCTCAAGCGCCGTCTGCGCCAGCTCGAGGAGTGACGGCGCCCGCCTCGCCGCGGCCGGCGGCACGGCCACCCGACGGCGCGGAGAACGGGCCGGCAAGCGTCGATCGACGAACTGGTTACCCCCGCCACGAATCGTCGCAGCCGGTCGGCCCGGGGGGTCTTTCTGTGCGGCACCGGTCCTGCTATCGCTCTGATCGGGAGATCGATCCGAGACGATGAACGAGAGCATCCGCACCCCCGCCTCTCACGAGACCACGACGCTGGCGCCGGACGCGGCCTACGGGACCGCGCGCAACGGCGACACGCGTGCGGGCGACCGCCCGGCCGGCGGCGTCGTGCCGTCGGAGTCGCACCGGCCGGCCGGCCACCCGCCGGTGAAGAACGGCCGAATCGGCGTCCTGATCGTCAACCTCGGCACGCCGGATGGCACCGACGCCGAATCGGTAAAAAAGTACCTGAAGGAGTTCCTCTCGGACCGCCGGGTGATCGAGGAGACCGGGCTGATCTGGAAGCTCGTCCTCAACGGCATCATCCTGCGCACCCGACCGGCCCAGAAGGGCCGCGACTACGAGAAGATCTGGAACACCGAGAAGAACGAATCGCCGCTCAAGACCATCACGCGGTCGCAGAGCGACCTGCTCGCGGCGGCGCTGGCGCCGGTCGACGGCCGGCTCCTGGTCGACTGGGCGATGCGTTACGGCAACCCGTCGATCGAGTCGCGCCTCGCGGCGCTCCAAGCGGAGGGCTGCGACCGCATCCTGGTGGTGCCGCTCTATCCGCAATACGCCGCAGCAACCACCGCGACGGTGTGCGACGAGACGTTCCGCGCGCTCATGCGGATGCGCTGGCAGCCGACGCTGCGGGTCGCCCATCCCTGGTACGACGACCCGGTCTATATCGACGCGCTGGCCCGCTCGATCGAGGCGGAGCTGGCCAAGCTCTCCTTCGTTCCGGACGTCCTGATCGCCTCCTTCCACGGCATCCCGAAGGAGTATTTCGACAAGGGCGATCCCTACTACTGCCACTGCGCCAAGACGCATCGGCTGCTGCGCGCGCGGCTCGGCATGGACGAGGACCGCTTCCGCCTCACCTTCCAGTCGCGCTTCGGCCGCGCCGAATGGCTGCAGCCCTACACCGACATGACCGTCAAGGCGCTGGCCGAGAGCGGCGTGAAGAACCTCGCGGTCGTGACACCCGGCTTCACCTCGGACTGCCTGGAGACGCTGGAGGAGATCGCCGGTGAGAACGCCGAGATCTTCCACCACGGCGGCGGCGAGAACTTCGCCGCCCTCCCGTGCCTGAACGACAGCCCCGCCGGCATGGACGTCATCCGCAACGTGGTGCTGCGCGAGCTGAAGGGCTGGGTGGACGGCTGACGGCCGCCGTCCTTCACGCTCCGTTCACGGCGACCGTGACGTTTCCCGTCGTGGTGCCCGCCGGCGCGAACCCGCCCGTCACATCGGTCCCCTAAAGGTCGGAAGCCGGCCGTCGTGCCGGCGTCGCGGTCGCGGCCGGTCGGCCGCCGGCGTGCGGCATCCTTGCGGTGTCCTTGCGGTATCATGGCGACCCCGCCACACTCCGCGCCGGATTCGCGACGGGAGCACTCGAACGGGAGTACGTTGGATGATTCTCGGCGGCCTCGACATCTTCATCATTCTTCTCGTCCTTCTCGCCATCCTCACCGTCTTCCTCGGCGTCAAGACGGTGCCGCAGGGCTTCAACTGGACGGTCGAGCGGTTCGGCCGCTACACCCGCCTGCTCCCGCCCGGGCTCAACCTCATCGTCCCGTTCGTCGATCGGATCGGCCGCCGGATCAACGTCATGGAGCAGGTGCTCGACGTCCCCCAGCAGGACGTGATCACCAAGGACAACGCCACCGTCACGGTCGACGGCGTCGCCTTCTTCCAGGTGTTCGACGCCGTCAAGGCGAGCTACGAGGTGGCGCAGCTCGACCAGGCGATCGTCAAGCTGACCATGACCAACATCCGCTCGGTCATGGGCTCGATGGATCTCGACCAGGTCCTCTCCCACCGCGACGAGATCAACACCCGGCTGCTGCGCGTCGTCGACGCCGCCGTGTCGCCCTGGGGCATCAAGGTCACCCGCATCGAGATCAAGGACATCTTCCCGCCCGCCGACCTGGTCAACGCGATGGGGCGACAGATGAAGGCGGAGCGCGAGAAGCGCGCCGAGATCCTCTCCGCCGAAGGCCAGCGGCAGTCCGAGATCCTGCGGGCCGAGGGCGCCAAGCAGTCGCAGATTCTCGAGGCCGAGGGCCGCCGCGAGGCGGCGTTCCGCGACGCCGAGGCGCGCGAGCGGCTCGCCCAGGCCGAGGCCAAGGCGACCGAGATGGTGAGCGTCGCGGTCGAGCAGGGCAATGTCGCGGCGCTGAACTACTTCATCGCCGAGAAGTACCTGAAGGCCTTCGCCGAGCTCGCCCGCTCGCCGAACCAGAAGGTGCTGATGCTGCCGATCGAGGCGACCAACGTGCTCGGCTCGCTCGCCGGCATCGCCGAGATCGCCAAGTCCACGTTCGAGGAGAAGGCGCAGGGCGCGTCGCGCGCCGCCGGCCGGCCGGCCCCGACCGGCCCGGCCGTGCCGCCTCCTCCGCCACCCGTGAGGTGAGTCATGTCCGTCCTGTCGTCGCTCGCTGCCTCGCTCGGTCCGTGGGGCTGGCTCGCGGCCGCCGCCGTGCTGCTGATCGCCGAGATCGTTGTGCCGGGCGTCTTTCTCCTGTGGCTCGGCATCGCCGCCCTGATCGTCGGCCTCGTCTCGTTCGTGATCGATTGGGGCTGGCAGCTGCAGTGGCTCGCCTTCGCGCTGATCTCGCTCGCCGCGATCCCGCTGTGGCGCAAGCTCGCCCGTGCCGGCGAGACGACGGACCGGCCGTTCCTCAACAAGCGCCTGGAGGCGATGGTCGGTCGCGTGTTCACGCTGGAGCGGCCGATCGTCGGCGGCTCCGGCACCATCGCGGTCGACGACACGGTGTGGCGGGTCATTGGCGACGACGCACCGGCCGGCACCCGCATCCGCATCGCCCGGGTGGACGGCGCCACCATCCACGTCGAGCGGGCGGAGGCGTGACGCTCCGCCCGGACCGCCCCGCGGGGCGGCGCGCGCTCAGGCGGCCCGCGGCTTACGCCGCCCGCACCGTGTCGAGGAACTTGGCCACCTCGCTGCGGAGCTGATTGCTCTCGATCGCGAGCTGGCCGGCCGCGTTGAGGACCTCGCCCGAGGCCGCCCCGGTCTCCTCGGCGCCGCGGCTCACCGCCACGATGGTGCGGGCGACCTCCGACGTTCCGGACGCCGCCTGCTGGATGTTGCGCGAGATCTCCGCCGTGGCGGCGCCCTGCTGCTCGACGGCCGCGGCGACCGCCGACGCCACCTCGGCGATCTGGCCGATGGTCCCCGAAATCTCCTTGATGGCGGTGACGGAGTCCTGGGTCGCCGCCTGCATGGCCGCGATCTGGGCCGAGATCTCGCCGGTCGCCTTGGCGGTCTGGCCGGCCAAAGCCTTCACCTCCGAGGCGAGGACGTTGAGGGCGAGCAGATTGGTCTGCTCGGCGACGTCGGTGATCAGCCGCACCACATCGCCGATGCGCTGCGCCGCGATCGAGAGCTGGCCGACCAGGACGTCGGTCTTGGCGGCCTGGGTCACGGCCGCCTCGGCGATGCGGCCCGAGACCTGCACCTGCCGGCTGATCTCGCCGATCGACGAGGTCATCTCGTCGGTCGCGGCCGCCACGGCCTGGACATTGATCGAGGCCTCCTCGGAGGCGGCGCTGACGGTCGCCGACATGTGCTGGGTCTGGTCGGCCGTGCGGGTGAGCGTGGTAGCGGTCGCCTCCAGCTCGGTCGCCGCCGACGAGACGGTCGCGATGATGCCGCCGACCGCCGTCTCGAACTGATCGGCGATCCGATGCACGGCGGCGCGCTGCTCGCGTGCCGCGCTCTCGGCCGCGGCCCGCTGCTCGCTTTCCATACGGCCGATCCGCAGCAGGTTGTCCTTGAAGGTCTGCGCCGCGCGGGCATTGTCGCCGACCTCGTCGTGCCGCTCCGTGTAGGGCACGTCGACGTCGGTGTGGCCCTGCGCGAGCTCGATCAGCACCGCGGTGACGCGGCGGATCGGCCGCGCGATCCCGCGTCCGATCAGGAAGGCGAGCAGGCCGCCGATCACGATCGCCGCGGCCACCAGGACCTGCTGCACCGTGACGGTGGTCGACACGGTCGCGTCGGACGCCGCGCGGGCGGCCTGGAACTCGCGCTCGAGCGAATGCTGCGCATCGCGCAACGCCTGCTGGATCGCGTCGATGCCCGGGACCAGAACGTCGTTGAACAGCTCGTCGCTCTTGGTGAAGGTCGAGGCGAGGTGCTCGAAGCTCGCCGCGAACACGGCCAGCGTCGCGTTGACCGGGCCGAGCACCGCCAGCACGTCGGCGGGGAGGTCGGTCTGCTCCATGACGGCGAGCGCCTCGTAGGCGTTCTGGATCGCCGTCCGGAACCGCTGGCCCGCCTTGGCGTCGCGGGTCGCGATGAACTGCCAGATCTCCAGACGGACGGTCTGGATGCTCTTCTCCAGCTCGGCGAGGGCGAGGGCGGCGTCCGGGTTGGCGCCGGCCGCGGCGCTCGTCCGCGCGAGCGCCTTCATCAGATCGATTCCGCCGGCATCGAGCTTGGCCCGTTCCTCCGCGAGGCTGCGCCCGAACCCGATCAGCGCCTCCCGCTGCTTCTGGAACTCGTCGAGCGACAGCGCCGCGTTCTCGTAGATCTCGCGCCGCTCGCGCGAACCGGAGGCCGCCGCCACGGACTGGATCATGCCGCGGATGCGGCTCGACGCCTCGGCGCCTTCGCGCACCGCCTCCTCGGCCCCGTCGAGCTTGAAGCGCAGCGCCGCACGGCGCATCACCTCGAGATCGTTGGTGATCTGCAAGGCGCGTGCATTTCCGTCGGCGAGCGTGCTCATGGTGTCGACGCGGGACTCGATCGACAGGAGGCCGACGGCTCCGAACGCTGCGATGCCGACGGCGAACAGAAGCGCCACGCCGAATCCCGAGTAGATTCGCGTCGCCAGCTTCAGCCGAAAGTGCCGCATGATAACGCCCTCCGGGTTACATCCCTTGGTAGCGCTAGTCGGATTAATGAATTTGTAAAAAGGGCCTTTTCTCGCGATCCGGCCTACTTCGTAGCCAAAAGGAATCGGTCGCGCCCGGGCTGCAGCCCGGGCGCCGGCATCATCGCACCTCGATCGCTGTCGCCGCGGCCCCATGCGTCGTCACGCACCGGCGGCGGGTCGGGCCGCCCGCTGTTCTCACGCGGCCCGCACCGTGTCGAGGAACTTGGCCACCTCGCTGCGGAGCTGGTTGCTCTCGATCGCGAGCTGTCCGGCGGCGTTGAGCACCTCGCCCGACGCCGCCCCGGTCTCCTCGGCGCCGCGGCTGACCTCGACGATGTTCTGCGCCACCCGGCTGGTGCCCGAGGCCGCCTGCTGGATGTTGCGCGAGATCTCCGCCGTCGCGGCGCCCTGCTCCTCCACGGCGGCAGCGATGGCGGAGGCCACCTCGGCGATCTGCCCGATGGTGCCGGAGATCTCCTTGATGGCCGCGACCGAGTCCTGGGTGGCGCTCTGCATCGCCGAGATCTGCGCCGAGATCTCTCCGGTCGCCTTCGCAGTCTGTCCCGCCAGCGCCTTGACCTCCTGGGCGACGACGGCAAATCCCTTGCCGGCCTCGCCGGCACGGGCCGCCTCGATGGTCGCGTTGAGCGCCAGCAGGTTGGTCTGCTCGGCGATGTCGGTGATCAGCTTGACGACATCGCCGATGCGGCTCGCCGCCTGCGACAGCTCGCCGACGCGGGCGTCGGTCTTGGCCGCCTGGCTCACCGCGTCGTCGGCGATCCGGCTCGAGGTCTGCACCTGTCGCGAGATCTCGCCGATCGACGAGGTCATCTCGTTGGTGGCCGCCGCCACGGCCTGGACGTTGCTCGACGCCTCCTCGGAGGCGGCGCTGACGGTCGCGGACTTCTGCTGAGTCTGGTCGGCCGTGCGGGTGAGCGTGGTGGCGGTCGCCTCCAGCTCGGTCGCGGCCGACGAGACCATGGCGATGATGCCGCCGACCGCCTGCTCGAACTGGTCGGCGAGCCGCACCATGTCGGCCTTGCGCTGCACGGCGGCGCGGCCCTCGGCCTCCTTCTGCTCGGCCTCGAGGCGGACCCGCTCGATCGCGTTGGACTTGAACACCGCGACGGCATCGGCCATGGCGCCGACCTCGTCACGCCGACCGACGCCGGGGATCTCGGCATCGAGACGTCCCGCCGCGAGCTCCTTCATGGCCGACGTCATCGCCTTCACGGGCCGCACGAGACCGCGCGCCATGAGGATCGAGACGACGAGCGTGATCAGCATCACGAGCCCGGCGATCATCAGCGACTTGCGAGTCGCGGCCCAGGCCTGCTCGTCGAGATCGTCGATGTAGACGCCGGTCGCCACGGCCCAGCCCCACGGCTTGAAGCCGGCCACATAGGTCAGCTTGGGTTGCGGCGCCGTGACGCCGGGCTTCACCTGGTCGTAGCGCACATAGCCGTTGCCGTCCCGGGCGACCGCCTCGGCGAACGCCTTGTAGAACCGGAAGCCGTTGGCGTCCTTGAAGTCGGACATGTCCTTTCCGGCCATCTCGGGCCGCAGCGGGTTCATGACCAGGCGGACCTTGTCGTCGAGAATGAAGAAGTAGTCGCCGTTGCCGTAGCGCAGCACGCCGATCCGCGCCTGAGCGCGCTTCTGCGCATCGGCCGTCGAGATCCGGCCGGCCTGCGCCTCGGCATGCTCCTCCTTGAGAATCCCGATCGCCAGATCGACCAGGTGCCGCAACTCGAGCTTGCGCTGCTCTTGCAGGCCCGCGGCCAGCTCCCGTGAGTCGAACAGAGTGATTCCGATCAAGCCGAGAAATCCCAGGCCGATCACCGCATAGATGCGGGCCCCGATCGTCATTCTGATCTTCGCAAGCACAGCACGGCCTCCACGGCCCGGGCCACGCCGTCTCGCAACGCGGCGCAGCCATATCGTTCATCGCGGCGAGCCGGTCCGGCGTCCCCGAACCAGGCGGATCGACGCGGATGCGAGCGGCGGGCGAGTTGCATTTCCAGAGTCCGATTTAGTCGAAGAACGTAAACAAATCACAGAACGCTCGTGCTTCGGAATGCCAGCCCGGCGATGACGTGGCGCCGAAACGGTGACGGCCCGCCGAAGGGCGGGCCGTCCGACGGATCGGGTTCGGAGCGCGCCCCGACGCGAAACGCGACGCCCGCGGCTCGCGCGGCTCGCGCGGCTCAGGCGGCCCGCACCGTGTCGAGGAACTTCGCAACCTCGCTGCGGAGCTGGTTGCTCTCGATGGCGAGCTGGCCGGCGGCGTTGAGCACCTCGCCCGAGGCCGCGCCGGTCTCTTCCGCACCACGGCTCACCGCGACGATGTTCTGGGCGACCTCGCCGGTGCCTGCCGCCGCCTGCTGGATGTTGCGCGAGATCTCCGCGGTCGCAGCGCCCTGCTCCTCCACGGCCGCCGCGATGGCCGAGGCCACCTCGGCGATCTGGCCGATGGTGCCGGAGATCTCCTTGATGGCCGCGACCGAATCCTGGGTCGCCGCCTGCATGGCGGAAATCTGCGACGAGATCTCGCCGGTCGCCTTGGCGGTCTGCCCGGCCAGCGCCTTGACCTCGTTGGCGACGACCGCGAACCCCTTGCCGGCCTCACCGGCGCGCGCCGCCTCGATGGTGGCGTTCAACGCCAGCAGATTGGTCTGTTCGGCGATGTCGGTGATCAGCTTCACCACGTCGCCGATCCGGTTCGCCGCGACCGACAATTCGCCGACCCGCGCGTCGGTCTTGGCGGCCTGGCTCACCGCGGCGTCGGCGATGCGGCTCGAGGTCTGCACCTGACGCGAGATCTCGCCGATCGACGAGGTCATCTCGTTGGTGGCCGCCGCCACGGCCTGGACGTTGGTCGACGCCTCCTCCGACGCCGCGCTGACCGTCGCCGACATCTGCTGGGTCTGGTCGGCCGTGCGGGTGAGCGTGGTGGCGGTCGCCTCCAGCTCGGTCGCCGCCGACGAGACCATGGCGATGATGCCGCCGACCGCCTGCTCGAACTGATCGGCGAGCCGCACCATGTCGGTCTTGCGGGCCGCGGTGGCGCGCGCCTCTGCCGCGTGCTGCTCGGCCTCGAGCCGCTGGCGCTCGACCGCGTTGCTCTTGAACACCGCCACCGCCTCGGCCATGGCGCCGACCTCGTCCTTGCGGCCGACGCCCGGGATGGCGGCATCCAGCTTGCCGGCCGCGAGGTCACCCATCGCAGCCGTCATCGCCTTGACGGGCCGCACCAGGCCGCGGGCGAGATACCACGCACTGGCGATGAGCAGCACCAGCAGGCCGGCCGCCCATATCAGCGCCGTCGCGGCGGCGGCGTAGAACACCTGGTCGAGGTCGTCGACATACACGCCGGTGCCGACCATCCAGCCCCACGGCTCGACGCCGGCCGCGTAGGCGAGCTTGGCCGCCGGCTCGGTCTTGCCGGGCCGCGGGAACATGTAGCGGACGAAGTCGCCGCCGCGTTTCCCCGCGCCGAGCAGCTCGCGGACGTAGAAGACGCCGTTCGGATCCTTCAGCTCGGTGAGATTCTTGCCTTCCAGCTCGGGCCGCGGGCCGAGGACGAGATTCACGCCGTCGGGGCGATAGGCGAAGATGTAGTCGTTCTGACCGAACCGGATGGCCCGCATCGCCGCCTTGGCGCGCTCCTGCGCGTCGGCATCGCTGATCTGCCCCTTGGCGGCGGCTGCCGCGAACCCGCGCGCCATCGAGACGGCGGACTCGACCTGCGACTTGACCGAGGCCATGCGCTCCTGCTCGAGGGCGGACCGCAGAGCGACGAGCTGGACCGCGATGACGGCGAGGCAGGCGACGACCGCGAGGACGACCAGAAGGCCCAGGCGGCGCGTGATGGTGAATGACATCTTCAGAATCCTTCGGCGATCGCGCGAGCAAGGTGCGGCGGCCGTTAGGCTACCTCTCGACTCACCGATCGCGACCGGCTCCGCGGGCACGGGCCGAGCGTGATAGCGGTACCTTGTTCTGGCGGATATGATTTAAGATGTTCTGAATTTTCGACAGGTGCAGCCCCGAAACAGCGATGTCCTGCGGCGTGTATTCTCGGCAGGAACGGAGTTTTCCGAAGTCCGAAACGGCGCGGGATAAGCAATCCTGAACGGCTAAGCCGAAGCGGCGCGTCGCACGACGAACGTAAACCGCCACCGGAGCGGGCTCCGGTGGCGGCCATGGGGTCGACCCGCGGCGCCGACGGTGGCGCCGCGCGCGAGAACTCGCCGCAGATCAGGCGGCCCGCACGGTCCGCAGGAACTTGCCCACCTCGTCGCGCAGATGCTGGCTCTCGCGGGCGAGCGCCCGCGCCGAGGCGAGCACCTGGCTCGAGGCGGCGCCGGTCTCGCCGGCCCCGCGGTTGACCTCGGTGATCGTGGAGGCGACCTCGGCCGTGCCCTGCGACGCCTGCTGGATGTTGCGGGCGATCTCGCCTGTCGCCGCGCCCTGCTCCTCCACGGCGGCCGCGATGGCGGATGCGATCTCGGCGATCTGGCCGATGGTGCCGCCGATCTCCTTGATGGCGACGACCGAGTCCTGCGTCGCCGACTGCATCTCCGCGATCTGGGTCGAGATGTCGCCGGTCGCCTTTGCGGTTTGCGCGGCCAGCGCCTTGACCTCCTGGGCGACCACCGCGAAGCCCTTGCCGGCTTCTCCGGCGCGAGCCGCTTCGATCGTCGCATTCAAGGCCAACAAGTTGGTCTGCTCGGCGATCGCCGTGATCAGCTTGACGACGTCGCCGATGCGGGCAGCCGCCTGCGAGAGCTGATTGACCCGCGCGTCGGTCCGGGCCGCCTGGTTGACGGCCTCGCCGGCGATGCGGCTCGACGTCTGCACCTGACGCGAGATCTCGCCGATCGACGAGGTCATCTCGTTGGTCGCCGCCGCCACGGCCTGGACGTTGGTCGAGGCCTCCTCGGAGGCGGCGCTGACCGCGCCGGCCTTCTCCTGCGTGGTGTCGGCCGCGCGGGTGAGCGCCGTGGCGACCGACTCGAGCTGCGACGAGGACGACGACACCGTCTCGACGACACCGCCGACCACCGCCTCGAACTCGGCCGCGACCTTCTCCATCAGAGCCTTGCGCTCCTCCGCCGCGGAGGCTGCCTTGCGCTCCGCCTCGGCCTCCTGGGCGCGGACGAAGTTGGTCCGGAATCCGTCGATGGCGCGCGCCATGGCGCCCACCTCGTCGGTGCGATCGGTGTGCGGGATGGCGATGGTGAAGTTTCCGTCGCGCATGCTGTCGATCACGGCGACGAGCTGGCCGAGCAGATCGCGCACGATCCGCATCACGACCCGGCCGAGCACCGCCACGGCGACCAGCACGACGACCACGAGCGTCAGATAGGCGATCATGCTGCGCCACGCCGACGCGAGCATCGCTTCGCCTTCCGCCGCGACGCTGTCGATGGTCTGGCCGACGATCTTGCCGAACAGCGCCGTCATCTGGTTGCCGAGCTCGCCCCAGCGCCGGATCTGCTCGGCCGAGGCCGGCTCGCCCGTCGGTTTCACGGCCCTGTCGCGCAGAGCCTGGATCTCGCGCCCGTTCGCGGCGTCGAAGGCGTTGAACAGAGCCACGGCCTCGGCCGGCGCATAGTCGGCGAACAGCTTGCCGAACGGCCCGTAGAGCGACACGCCGCGGCTCAGGAGCAGCCACGACTCGGGCGGGAGCTTGCCCTGCTGCAGAGACTGGAGCCCGGCGCCGCGCTGAATGAGAACGCTGTCGGCGAACTGCAGCGTCACGTAGAGCGTGACGATGCGGCGCGACAGCTCCGGATCGCTGACCAGCGCCGACGCGTTGCCGACGAGATCGATCGATTGGCCGACGATCGGCGCGCCGACGATCGTCGGCATGGCCACGTTGGTCACCGCCTTGGCGTCGATCTGCTTCCACAGATCCTGATACTTGCGCATCTTCTCGTCGAGCTCGCGGACGTGCCGCGCGATCGTCGCGTGCTTCATCGCCTCCGGCGTGACCGCGGCCTGGAAGGCGGCATACTGGCTCTCGGCGGCGCGACGCAGCTCGTCGACCCGGGCGCGATCACCGGTGCCGGCGATCAGCTCGCGTTCGGCCGCCGCCTGCCGCGGCAGCAGCGCGGCATTGCGGCTCGCCGCCACGGCCAGCCGCAGCACCTCGGAGGCACGCGACAGCTCGGCGTAGCGCGACCAGCTCTCCCACGCCAGCTGGCCGCCGAACACGGCGACACCGACGACGGGGAGAAGGGTCAGCAGGAACAGGAGACGGAAGAGGGGCAATCGGCGCATGTCGGACTCCGCCGCCGGCCGATGCGACCGGCTGTGTCAATAGATCGTCGTCGCAGAGACATCCGGGGAATTCGGGGTGGACGGGGGTTCGACACCACGGCAGGTGCGGATGACATAGTCGGAATGGTGGACTCGAGTGTTTAAATTCTTATTTATCGAGATGATCACGAGACCTGCACAAAAGCAGAGCTGCCGCACCGCGATTGCATGAACATTACGTCGACAACCGGACGTACTCGACGATGATTCAACTGATCAGATGATCGTCTCTCGATTAGCCTGTTCCGGCTATTCGACACCGCTCGGTCGCGACGCGGGATGCCCGGAGGACCGCCGGGCATCACGAGCAGCCGCCGCCTTGCGCGGCGAGCGCCGCCGAGCGGCGCTCGCGGTCACGTCCTCTCAGGCCGAATCACGACGGCGAAGAACGATCAGGCCGCGCGGACCGTCTGCAGGAACCGGGTCACTTCCAGCTTCAGCCGGTTGCTCTCGGACGACAGGGACCGGGCCGAGGCCAGCACCTGGGACGAGGCCGAGCCGGTCTCGCTGGCGCCGTGGCTCACGTCCCCGATGCTGCGCGCAACCTCGGCGGTGCCTTGCGACGCCTGCTGGACGTTGCGGGCGATCTCGCCGGTCGCCGCGCCCTGCTCCTCGATGGCGGCGGCGATCGAGGCGGCGATCTCTGAGATGCGGCCGATCGTGCTGCCGATCTCCTTGATGGCGACGACGGAGTCCTGGGTCGCCGCCTGCATGGCGGAGATCTGCTGCGAGATCTCTCCCGTCGCCTTGCCGGTCTGGCCGGCCAGCGCCTTCACCTCGTTGGCCACCACGGCGAAGCCCTTGCCGGCGTCGCCGGCGCGCGCCGCCTCGATGGTGGCGTTGAGAGCGAGAAGATTGGTCTGCTCGGCGATGGTCGTGATCAGCTTGACGACGTCGCCGATGCGTCCCGCCGCCTGCGACAGCTCGCCGATGCGGCTGTCGGTCTTCTCGGCCTGGCGAACCGCGTCCGCGGCGATGCGGGTCGACTCCTGAACCTGGCGGCTGATCTCGCCGACCGAGGCGGTCATCTCGTCGGTCGCCGAGGCGACGCTCTGGACGTTGGCCGACGCCTGCTCGGAGGCGGACGCGACCGAGGCCGACAGCGCCTGGGTCGTCTCGGCCGTGCGCGTCAGCGTCGAGGCCGCCGCCTCGAGCTCGGTCGAGGCCGACGAGACGGTGTCGACGATGTCGCCGACCGCGGATTCGAAGCCATCGGCCAGACGGTGCATCGCGGCCTTGCGCTCGGCCGCGGCACGGGCGTCGGCCGCGGCCTTCTCATCGGCCTCGCGGGCCGCCTTCTCGATCGCCTTGATCTTGAAGCCTTCGACGGCGGAGGCCATGGCTCCCACCTCGTCCTTGCGGCCGAGGCCGGGCAGCGCGACGTCGAATTGGCCCTCGCTCAGCTGCTTCATGGCGCCGCCGAGCGCGCCGAGCGGCCGGGTGATCGAGCGGGTGATCCAGGCGGCGCCGCCCAGCACCAGCACGACAATGACGCCGCCGACGATCGCAATGGCGAGACGCGCGTCCTGATAGCTCCGCTCCGCCTCGGCGGCGACCTGCTCGGCGACCTGCTGGTGACGCTGGAGCAGCTCGAAGGCGAGCTTCTTGGCCTCGTTGAACAGCGGCAGCACCTTGACCGTGACGTCGACACCGAGCTGCCCATACTGCTCGGTCTTGTCGGCGTCGGCGAGGCCGACCGCCGGCGCGAGCCCTTGGCTGATCAGCTGGGCGATCGCCTGCCGGGTCCGGTCGGCGAGGTCCGGAAACAGCTTGCCGCCGGGAGAGGCGAGATAGCTGCGCACGACGTCGTCGAGCTCGGCCATCGCCTTGCGGGCGCCGTCGGTGTGCAGCGACACCGGATGATTGTGATATTTCGCGGCGGGCAGCGACGGATTGTGCAGCGAGGCGGCGAGCAGCTGGCGATTGGCGTCCTGGATCAGCTCGTTGATCCGCGCCATCTCGGCGATCGGCTGCTGCGCCTCGGCCTTGGTGCGCAGAAGCATGTCGTTGACGAGCGCGGTCGAGCGGATGCCGACGACGCCGACGAGGACGAGGGCGAGCACGCTGATCACTGCGAGCGCGATCAGCCTCGTACCGATGCGGAAGCGGGAAAGCATGACAAATGTCCTGCATGGAGGCTGCCGGAAGGGGCGCCTCGGTAAGGCTCGTCTCGGACGAGGACAGCCGGCTCGGGCAAATGGTGAACAACCGACAGACAAGAGAATGCTGCCGAGTTGTTAAAGTTTTGTGGGACGAATTCCCGATAGGTGATACTTCTGACGATTAGCCGGGCAGCTAATCTGATCAGAACAACCTGTTCCGCGGCGACCGCCGTCCGTCCTCGACATCGAAATGCGTGCGGTTCGATCCGGCGTCCAGGGCGTCGCGCACCGGGACGACACCGACCGGCGCGGGGCTCGTCGCCGCGCGCCAGTCGGATCGCGATGCCGCGGACCGGTGCCGCCCGTCAGGCGGCCCGCACCGTGTTCAGGAAGGTCGTCACCTCGGCGCGAAGCTGAGTGCTCTCGATCGCGAGCTGACCGGCGGCGTTCAGAACCTCGCTGGAGGCCGCGCCGGTCTCCTCCGCCCCGCGGCTCACCTCGACGATGTTCTGGGCGACCTCTCCGGTGCCGGCCGCGGCCTGCTGGATGTTGCGCGAGATCTCCGCCGTCGCGGCCCCCTGCTCCTCCACGGCCGCCGCGATGGCGGATGCGACCTCGGCGATCTGGCCGATGGTGCCGGAGATCTCCTTGATGGCCGCGACCGAGTCCTGGGTCGCCGCCTGCATGGCCGAGATCTGGGCCGAGATCTCGCCGGTGGCCTTGGCGGTCTGGCCCGCCAGCGCCTTGACCTCCTGGGCGACCACGGCGAAGCCCTTGCCGGCTTCGCCGGCCCGCGCCGCCTCGATGGTCGCGTTCAGCGCCAAGAGATTGGTCTGCTCGGCGATGTCGGTGATCAGCTTCACCACGTCGCCGATCCGGTTCGCCGCGACCGACAGCTCGTTGACCCGCGCGTCGGTTTTCGCGGCCTGGCTCACCGCGTCGTCGGCGATGCGGCTCGAGGTTTGCACCTGACGCGAGATCTCGCCGATCGACGAGGTCATCTCGTTGGTCGCCGCCGCCACGGCCTGGACATTGGTCGAAGCCTCCTCGGACGCCGCGCTGACCGTCGCCGACATCTTCTGCGTCGTATCGGCGGTGCGCGTCAGCGTGGTCGCGGTCGCCTCCAGCTCGGTCGCGGCCGAGGAGACGGCCGAGATGATGCCGCCGACCGCCTGCTCGAAGTGGTCCGCGAGCCGCACCATGTCGGCCTTGCGCTGCGCGGCGGCGCGCGCCTCCACCTCCTTCTGCTCGGCCTCCATGGCCTGCACCCGGACCATGTTGTCCTTGAACACCTGCATGGCGTCGGCCATGCCGCCGATCTCGTCCGTGCGGCCGACACCCTCGATGGTGACGGAAAGGTCGCGGTCGGCGAGTCGCTTCATCGCCGCCGTCATGCGGGTGATCGGACCCGACACGCCATGGATGATCACGAATCCGCACCCGACGCAGAGCAGCGTCGCGGCGACGATGGCCGAGATGATCATGGTGCGCGACGACGCGAACACGGCGGCGCCGCGGTTCGCCTCCTCGCGGCCCTCGCGGACCGTCAGGGCGAGCGTGTCGGCGAGCACCTTGCGCATCCGCACCGAGTTCTCGCGCATCGGCCCGATATAGAGCGCCTTGGCGGCGTCGAAGTCGTTCTTGCGCGACAGCGCCTGGTGCTCGCGGCTCTTGTCCCGATACGAGGCCCATTCCGTCTTGAACGCCTCGACCAACGCCTTCTCCTGCGGCGTCGTCGCCAGCACCTCGTAGGCCCGCCACGACTCGTCGATGCCCTTCAGCGCGGTCGCCATCGTCGCCTCCTGGCGATCCATAGCGGCGTCCGACGTCTCCAGCATGTGAGTCGCCTGATTGACCCGGTACTGCTCGATCGACTTCGCGACCGTCGCCAGATGGGCGGTCGAGGGCAACCAGTTGTCGCGGATCTCGGCGGCGGCCGCGTTGACGGTGGCGATGCGGTCGATTGCGAACAGGCCGAGGCCGGCCGTCACCAGCGCGACGGCCGCGAAGGCGACGATGATCTTGGCGCGAATCGACAGAGAGAGCAGATTTTTCATGAGGGAGGTATCCGGCGAGGTGTCTCCGCCGATTGAGCGCCCTCACACATTTCGAAACTTTTAAGTGAATCCAGATCGTTCCGCGGGCTCGACTGAATTTCAGGGCTGCCATGTCGGATCGACGACCCGAACGGTGATGCGGATAACCTGATCAGTTCATGCTAAGGGAATTGCCATAATCTATTCGGATTATACTATATCGCTCGAGTTGTACGCGCTGCGGCGACGGCCATCGCCACGCGAAGCGGTCGCTCTCCTCGCCCGCTCGTTCGGGAGGCGCCGCCAGGTCCGCTCTGCGCGCGGCGCACCCGGCACGGAGCGCGCCGGGTCGCCCAACCTGCACGGGGCCGTCCTTCGCGCCGCCTCACGCCGCCCTGACGGTGGCGAGGAAGTTTCCGACCTCGCTGCGCAGATGGCTGCTCTCGCGGGCGAGCTGACCGGCGGCGCTCAGCACCTCGTCGGAGGCCGAGCCGGTCTCCTCGGCGCCGCGGCTCACTTCCGTGATGGTCTGCGCCACTTGGCTGGTGCCGGCCGCCGCCTGCTGGATGTTGCGCGAGATCTCCGCCGTCGCCGCGCCTTGCTCCTCGACCGCGGCCGCGATGGCGGAGGCGACCTCGGCGATCTGGGCGATGGTGCCGGAGATCTCCTTGATGGCCGCGACCGAGTCCTGGGTCGCCGCCTGCATGGCGGAAATCTGCGCCGAAATGTCGCCGGTGGCCTTGGCGGTCTGACCGGCGAGCGCCTTCACCTCGGAGGCGACCACGGCGAATCCCTTGCCGGCCTCGCCGGCGCGGGCGGCCTCGATCGTGGCGTTGAGGGCGAGGAGATTGGTCTGCTCGGCGACGTCGGTGATCAGCTTCACCACGTCGCCGATGCGTTGCGCGGCGAGCGACAGCTCGCCGACGCGCGCGTCGGTCTTGGCGGCCTGGGTGACCGCGGCGGCGGCGATGCGGCTCGACGCCTGCACTTGGCGGCCGATCTCGACGATCGAGGCGCTCATCTGGTTGGCCGCGGCGGCCACCGCCTGCACGTTGGTCGACGCCTCCTCGGAGGCGGCGCTCACGGTGGCGGACATCGCCTGCGTCGTGTCGGCGGTGCGCGTCAGCGTCGTCGCGGTCGCCTCCAGCTCGGTCGCGGCCGAGGAGACGGTCGTGATGATCCCTCCGACCGCCTGCTCGAACTGATCGGCGAGCCGCACCATGCCGGCCTTCTGCTGGGCCGCGGCGCGCGCCTCCGCCTTCTTCTGCTCGGCCTCCAGCCGTCGCCGCTCGATCGCGTTCGTCTTGAAGACGGCCACCGACTCGGCCATCGCGCCGATCTCGTCGTGGCGGCCGAGGCCCGGAACGGCGACGTCGAGGTCGCCGCGCGCGAGATCGCCCATCGCGGCGCCGATCTGCTTCAGCGGCCGCGTGATGCTGCGCGCCAACAGAAACGCGATCACGAGCGTGATCACGATGATGGTCGCGGCGATGGCGAAGGAGGTCCGGGCCGCGGCCCAGGTCTGGGCGGCGAGGTCGTCGACATAGACGCCGGTGCCGATCACCCAGGCCCACGGCGCGAAGCCTGCCACGTAGGAGAGCTTGGGCTGCGGCGTGTCGGCGCCCGGCTTCGGCCACTGGTACGCATGGAAGCCGGCGCCGTCGCGGCGCACGATCTCGACGAAGCGGATGAACAGCGGGTTGCCGCTCGGGTCCTTGAAGTCGGCGAGCGGCTTGCCGTCGAGCCGCGACTGCGTCGGATGCATCACCATCCGCGGCTCCATATCGTTGATCCAAAAGTAGTCGCCGTTGCCGTAGCGCAGCGCGGCGAGGCGCGCCTTGGCGCGCGCCTGTGCCTCCTCGGCGCCGATGCGCCCGGCGACCGCCGCGGCGTGCTCCTCCTTGACGATCCCCATCGCCAGCTCGGTGAGGTGCTTCAGCTCCGACTTGCGCTGCTCCGTGAGGCTCGAGCCGAGCTCGCGCGAGTCGAGCAGCGCCAGGCCGACCAGGCCGAGCACGGCGAGCGCGATGAGCACCACGATCTTGCGGCCGATGGTCAAACGAAAGCGCGGCATTGTCTTCTGGTCCTCGCAAACGACAGGCGGGAGGGATGCTGGGCGGCAGCGATCTCGAACCGTCCGGCTGACCTCGCCAGAAAGGCGTAGTTTCCGAGGATCACGCGAAACTATTAAGATTGTCTGCGCGCTTTGCGAGCGCGAGTCACGTCGCGCACGCGAGGCGTTAGCTCGGACGAATTAGTCCCGGCGCATCTTCTGCCACGCGCGGAGCGGGCCCGGACCGCGGGCCGGCCATCGTGCGTCAGGCCGCGCGACCGCGCGAGGCGACGCCCGCCGCGCCCCGCCGGTCGGCGCGACGCTCCGGCCCCTTGTAGCTCGGATCGTCCTTCTCGCGCCGATCGAGCGGGCCGGTGCGCACGTTCATCAGGAAGCTGCGCACCTCGTCCTTCAGCTTGCTGCCCTCGGCGGCCAGCATGCCGGCGGAGCTGCGCACCTGCTCGGAGGCGGCCTCGGTGGCGCCGGCGCCGCGGCTCACCTCGGCGATGGTGCGGGCGACCTCGGACGTGCCGGCCGAGGCTTGCTGGATGTTGCGGGCGACCTCGCCGGTCGCCGCGCCCTGCTCCTCCACGGCGGCCGCGATCGCCGAGGCGATCTCCGAGATGCGGCCGATGGTGCCGCCGATCTCCTTGATGGCGACGACCGAGTCGTGCGTGGCCGCCTGCATGCCGGCGATCTGGGCGCCGATCTCGCCCGTCGCCTTGCCGGTCTGCGCCGCCAAGGCCTTCACCTCCTGAGCGACGACCGCGAAGCCTTTTCCCGCCTCGCCGGCCCGGGCCGCCTCGATGGTCGCGTTGAGGGCGAGCAGATTGGTCTGCTCGGCGATCGCCGTGATCAGCTTGACGACGTCGCCGATGCGGCCGGCGGCCTGCGACAGCTCGCCGATGCGGGCGTCGGTCTTCTCGGCCTGCCGCACCGCCTCCGACGCGATGCGGGTCGACTCCTGCACCTGCCGGCTGATCTCGTTGACCGACGACGTCATCTCGGTGGTCGCCGAGGCGACGTTTTCGACATTCGCCGAGGCCTCCTCGGAGGCGGCCGCCACCACGGTCGAGAGCTTCTGGGTGGTCTCCGCCGTCCGGGTGAGGCTGCCGGAGGCGGCCTCGAGCTCGGTCGCGGCCGACGACACGCTCTCGACGATCTCGCCGATCGCCGCCTCGAACGTGTCGGCGATCCGGTGCACGGCCGCCTGCCGCTCCTTGGCGGCGCGCTCGTCGGCGGCGCGCTGCTCGGCCTCCATGGCGGCGATGCGCACGAGATTGTCCTTGAAGGTCTGGGCGGCACGCGCATTGGCGCCGACCTCGTCGCGCCGCGCGACATAGGGGATGTCGACCGACCGATCGCCGCCCGCGATGGCGACCAGCACCTCGCCGATCTTGACGATCGGGCCGGCGATGCTGCGGCCGATCAGCCAGGCGAGCACGATGCCGGCGACCAGCGCGACGACGCTGCCGATCGTGACGGCCTGCGCGGCTCCGGCGAGCCGCTCCTCGGTCGCCGTCAGGATCGCGGTCTGCTCGGTGACGGCGCTGTCGCGGATCTGGGCGGCGGATCGCGCGACGTCCTCGGCCTTGATCGCCATCTCGGCGACGATGCGGTCGATCTCGCCGATCGCCCCGACGAAGGTGCGGAAGCCGGCGATGTAGCCGTCGAGATTCGTGCGCAGATCGGCGACCAGCTTGCGGCTATCGGGATCGTCGGCGAGGCCCGCGACCACGCCGATGGCCGCCTGCAGGTCCCGGAAGTTCGCCTCGGTCGCCTTGTCGGCCCCCGCCTCCAGCTTGCCGAACGTCTTGGCGACGTTCAGCCGGCTCGTCAGCAGGGTGCGGAGCACGACCGCGACGCGCGCCTCGGCCATGTCCTCACGGCCCTGTGCCCAGCGCTGAAGGGCGTCGACATTGGCCGTGATCTTGGCGCCGAGTGGCGCCAGCGTGACGGACGAGATGGTCTTCTGCTCGCGTCGTAGGGGCGCGATCGCGTCGATGCCCTTGCCGTAGGCGGCGAGGTCGTCGGCGATCCGCTTCAGCACGGCGACGCGCTCGGGGGCCTTCACCTCGGCGAGGGCGCGGTCGAGGGTCGCTTGCACGCGGGCCCGGCGTTCCTGCACCGTCTCCAGCCGCTTGTCGCTCGGGTCGGCGATGTACTCGCCGAACACCCGGCGCAGGCCGACGAACGCGCGGTCGATGTCGCGGGCGAGGCCGGCGACGGTGTTGCGCTGGACATAGACGGCGAGGCTGTCGTCGACCGTGGCGAAGCCGTTGCGCGCCTGCAGGGCGATCGCCGCGACGAAAACCAGCACGAGCGCAAACCCGATCGAGATCTTCGTGGCGATGCGGCGGTCGGTGTAGATCGACCCGAATCCACGCGACGAGGTCGGCGGTGACGCGACCGATGGCGAAGCGTCCGGCATGATGTGTCCCCCGGTTCCGGGCCGGAACTCGGGGTGACGTCGACCGCTCCGGCCGCGTCCCGCGGCCAGGATGCCCACCCCGCACTGTGCCCGTCTGATTTCGGACACCATTACAGGGCGGGACAACTAATCGTAGGTTAAGAACCGCATGCTCTACCTTGATACGCGCCACTACGCATCGCCGGTTGTTACTAGGGCACAGGCTCCGGATAATCACAACCTATAGTAAGATACCAAGGTCGGGTGTCGCAGGACGATCGAGGGCTGCGCGATCGTCGACGACACGCCGTCAGGCCGCCCGGACCGTGGAGACGAAGCGGGCCACCTCGGCCTTCAGGCGGTTGCTCTCGCCGGCGAGCGACTGCGCCGCCGACAGCACCTGGGCCGAGGCCGAGCCGGTCTCGCCGGCGCCCACCTCGACATTGCCGATGTTGCGCGCCACCTCCTCGGTGCCGCGCGCCGCCTGCTGGACGTTGCGCGCGATTTCTGAGGTCGCGGCGCCCTGCTCCTCGATGGCGGCGGCGATCGACGAGGCGATCTCGGCGATGCGGCCGATGGTGCCGCCGATCTCCTTGATGGCCGTCACCGACTCGCTGGTCGCCGCCTGCATGCCGGTAATCTGGCTGGCGATGTCGCCGGTCGCCTTGGCGGTCTGGGCGGCCAGCGCCTTGACCTCCTGGGCGACGACCGCGAACCCCTTGCCGGCTTCTCCCGCGCGAGCGGCTTCGATCGTCGCATTCAAGGCCAACAGGTTGGTCTGCTCGGCGATCGCCGTGATCAGCTTGACCACGTCGCCGATCCGCTGCGCCGCCTGCGACAGCTCGAGGATGCGGCTGTCGGTCTTCTCGGCCTGGCGGACCGCCTCGGCGGCGATGCGGCTCGACTCCTGCACCTGACGGCTGATCTCGTGCACCGAGGCGGTCATCTGGTCGGTCGCCGAGGCGACGCTCTGGACGTTCGCCGACGCCTGGCCCGAGGCCGCCGCGACCGCGGTCGACAGCGACTGCGTCGTCTCGGCCGTGCGGGTGAGCGTGCCGGCGGCCGCCTCGAGCTCGGTCGAGGCCGTCGACACCGTCTCGACGATCCCGCCGACGGCGCCCTCGAAATCGCCGGCGAGCTTCTGCATCAGCGCCTTGCGCTCGGCCGCGCCGCGCGCCTCGGCGGCGTGCCGCTCGGTCTCGGCCTGCTCGATGCGGATCAGGTTCTCCTTGAAGGCCTGGGCGGCGCGGGCGTTGTCGCCGACCTCGTCGCGGCGGTCGACATAGGGAATCTCGACCGACTTGTCGCCGCCGGCGATCTGCATCAGGACCGCCGTGATGCGGCGGATCGGGCTGGCAATGCCGCGGCCGATCAGCCACGCCATCAGGGCGCCGAGCACCAGCGCGGCCGCCGCCAGGATCTGCTGAACCGTCACGGTGCCGGCGATGGTCGTCTCGGAGAGCTGGCGCGACGCCGTGAAGTCGGCCTGCAGGCTCGCTTCGGCGTCCGCCGTCTTGGCCTGCAGCCGCTCGATCGCCGGCACCATCTCGCCGGCGAACAGCGCATCGCCGCGCTCCAGCGCCGAGGCGAGCAGGGCGAAGCCGGACGCATAACCGGAGAGCGCGTCGCGCACCGGCGACAGCGCCATCAGCACGTCGAGCGGCAGGTCCGACTGCTGCATCAGGTCGAGCGCCTCCTCGGCCTTGGCCACCGCGGCCTTGAACACGGCCGGCCCGTTGGCGTCGCGGGTGGCGAGGAAGCGCCAGTTGGCGACCCGCACGGCCTGGATGTGCTTGTCGAGATCCGACAGAGCGACGGCGAGCGGCAGGCTGTCGCTGCCGCGCGCCGCGTCGATCATCTTGGTGACGGCAGCGGCGAGCGCGTCGCCGCCGGCGAACAGCTTCTTGCGCTCGCCGGCGATCTCCTGGCCGAGCCCTTGCAGCTTCTGGCGCAGCGTCTCGTAACCGGCAACGCCGGTCTTGATCTCGCCGTAGAGGGTACGGCGCTCCGCCGACGTGGTCGCCGCGGACGCCTCGTCTAGCAAGGTCACGACGCGCTTCGCGGTCGCGGCGCCGTCGGCCAGCGCCGCCTGCGACCCGTCCATCTTGTACTGCAGCGCGCTGCGCCGCATCGCCTCCAGATCCTTGCTGATTTGCAGGCTGCGGATGGTGTTCTCGGAGAGCGCGCTCATCCGCTCGACCGACGAGCCGATCGTCGCGAGGCCGTAGCTGCCGAACACGGCGAGGCCGACCGCGAAGACGAGCGGCACGGCGAAGCCGGAATAGATGCGGGCGGACAGGCGAAACGTCGGGAGTGACATGACCGGTTCCAGCGAGGGTTAACCCGGCCCGGGTCTTAGGCTCGTCGCCTTAATGCGAGGTGAAGTTCGGGCGAGGCCATGTCGCAAAAAGAGAGCTGATTTACTTCGATTTCCCGTCGCGCGATGGCAGGGCGGGGTGCGAGCACCGCGGGCGCTCCGCACCCCGCGAGTCAGCCGGCCGACGGGCCGACCCCGGCACCCCAGTCGCCCAGCACGGCCTGGACGAGCGCGAGCGCCGCCACGGCCGCCGTGTCGGCGCGCAGGATGCGCGGTCCCAGCGCGATCCGGACCACGCCGGGCCGGTCGATCAGCAAGGCGCGCTCGTTGTCGGAGAAGCCGCCCTCCGGACCGATCAGCACGGCGAGCGGCCGCGCCCCCCCAGTCGCGCCCGGGGCGGTCCCGGCCGGGGCGGGCGAACGGATGGCGGCGAGCGCCGCAACCGGGTCGACGACCGGGGCGTCCTCGTCGCAGAAGACGAGGAGCCGCTCCGGCGCGAGCCCCGCCAGCGCCTTGTCGAACGCCACCGGCTCGGCGACGTCCGGCAGCGCCAGCACGCCGCACTGCTCGGCCGCCTCGATCACGTTCGCCCGCATGCGCTCGGTGTTCACCCGCTCGGCCTGGGTGTGGCGCGTCACCACCGGGACGAGCCGCGAGGCGCCCATCTCGACCGCCTTCTGCACCAGATAGTCGAGCCGGGCGCGCTTGAGCGGAGCGAACAGGTAGTGGAGATCCGCGGCCGGGGTCTGCGGTCGCGTCGTCGCGACGACGGCGAGCGCCATCGACCGGCGGCCCGCCTCGGCGAGCTCGGCCCGCCACTCGCCGTCGCGGCCGTTGAACACCAGCACCGGGTCG
>NZ_JBEOMB010000136.1:0-780 GCF_046000175.1 Rhodoplanes sp. SY1 | reverse complement strand
GCGCCCCGGAACGCCGCGGTCGAGGCCGGGCACGGTCGCAGCCGATACTCAGGCGGGGGCGGTCAGGGCGCGTTCGAAGCAGGCCTTCAAGGCCCCGAGATCGATCGGTTTCACGAGGCCGTCGAGCAGCCTCAGGTGGCGCCCGCGGGCCGTCGTCATCACCGCCTCGACGCCCGCCGGATCCATGCCGCTCACCAGCACGATCGGCCTGTCGAAGGCGAGCCGCGCCAGCGCCTCCAGCATGTCGTCGCCGTGCCGGCCACGCGACAGATGATCGCCCGGGACGTGATGTCGTCGTCGATGACCAGAACGGTCTTGCGGATCGCGCCTTCCTGCAGTGCGGCCCCGGCGGGGCCTGCGGAAAAGAGCAAGATGGTATTCCTCCGAATCGCCTTCGACGTCCCCGGTCCGATTATCGGCAAAGGTCCTAACGAAATCTCGATACCGGAATGCCCGGCCAAGTCCGTGAAGCTATTCGGCAGACCATCCGCGATGATTCGCGCAGACGCGCCAGGACAGGCCGTCCGGCCGGGAACCTCGAAGGTGCGGGAAACGGCTCGCGGCCGGTGGGCGCCGCCGGACGAGGATCGATGTTATGCGTGCGGGCCGTGCTTGGCGCGCCACTTGGGACCCGGTCCGCGCATGTAATGCGCCTCGGGCCGGTATGGATCGAGCAGCGCGAGAAGGCCGCGGCGCCATGCGGCGCCGAGGGCCGAGACGCGCTCGCGGGCCCGCGACACGCCACGGGTCAGGGGCAGCACGCCGATCGAGATGCTCCGC
>NZ_JBEOMB010000135.1:0-495 GCF_046000175.1 Rhodoplanes sp. SY1 | reverse complement strand
CAACCCGGGCGCCGACGCCCACCCCGCAGACCATCATCGCCTTCAGTGACCAGTCCCGTTCCGTAATCCGTTCCGTAACCCGTCTCGTAACCCGTCCGGCCGGTAATCCGTCCCGTCGGTCGTCTCTTCCGCCGGCGGCCCGTTCCGCCCGAGGGTGGCTCCGCCGGGCGCGACCCGGTCAGTAGCCGAGACCAGCCGCCCGCAGGCGCGCCGCCCGCGACCCGTTGTTGATCACCACCGTGCCGAGCAGGATATCATGGAGAAGCCGCCGGCGGTGATTGAAAAAGCATGCCAGCAGCACGAGCGGCGACAGGGCCGAGACCGACACCCAGAACAGCACGGCATGCACGGCGCCGAGCAGGAAGGTGGACGGTGCGCCGTCGCCCTGGCGCATCTGCAGATCGACCATGCGCATGCCCCAGGTGGCGGTTTCGGGTCCGCCCAGCGTGGTTCCGTAGTATAGAAGCGCCCAGATCACGGTCGCCGGACCGGCGA
>NZ_JBEOMB010000134.1:0-2716 GCF_046000175.1 Rhodoplanes sp. SY1 | reverse complement strand
CACCTGTTCATCGCCCTGTGCCGCCGCTACGGGCTGAAGCCGTTTCGGTATCGTCGCCAGCGGCGCAACACCGTGATGGTGCGGGTTCCACAGGGGTTCGTCGATCAGGTCTTGTGGCCGGAGTTTGTTGAACTCGACCGGGCGCTGCAGTCGTATCTTCACGAAGTGACGCTGCGGGTGATCCGAGAGGAGATCCATTCCGACACGAGCGAGGCGCAGGAGGTGTCCGCGCCCGAGGCCCTGCCGCCGAACTGATCACGATGTCGGGATGACATCAGGCGGCGAACGTGATGCGCTCCGTGCGAGCGGCCTCCCAGATCCACGGCAGCAACTCGTGGAGACGATTGATGGTGGTGCGTCCCGAGACGATGCGCTCCAGAGCGTCGGTCAGCCAGGCTTGCGGTTCGACGTCGTTCAGCTTCGCGGAGTTGATCAACGAAGCGAGGATCGCCCAGGTCTGCGCACCCTGGATGCTGCCGGCGAACAGACTGTTCTTTCTTCCGAGAGCCACCGGTTTGATCGAGCGCTCCACCACATTGTTGTCGATCTCGATGCGGCCGTCGTCGAGGAAGCGCGTCAGCCCCTCCCAGTGGGCGAGCGTGTAGCGGATCGCCTGCGCCAGGCCGGACTTTTTCGAGATCTCCGCGAGCCTCGCCTCGAGCCAGAGTTTGAACGCCTCGACGAGTGGCTTCGTCTCGGCTTGTCGGAGGCGGCGTCGCTCGTCGGCGGTAGCGCCGCGGATGTTTGCTTCGACGGCGTAGAAAACGCCGATGCGCTGCAAAGCTTCGGCGGCGATCGGCGAGCCGGTCGCGACGTTGACCTCGTAGAACTTGCGCCGCGCATGGGCGAAGCAGAAGGCGAGCGTCACCGGTCCGCCCGCGCGGGCCGGGTCGGCAAGGCTGTTGTAGCCGGCGTATCCGTCGACCTGCAGCACACCGTGGAAGCCCGCGAACAACTCGGTTGCCCGGATGCCCCGGCGGTCCTCGGCGAACACGTAGACGACGGCGGGCGGCGCCGGTCCGGCCCAGGGCCGGTCGTCGGTCGCGACCGCCCAGAACCGACAGGTCCGGGTCCGGCCGCGTCCGGGATCGAGCACCGGCAGCGGCGTTTCGTCGGCGAACAGCTTGGGATACGACAGCACTGTCGCGAGCAGTTCCTCGTGCAGCGGCTTCAGCCACCACGCCAGCCGCCCCATCCACGACGCGAGCGTCTGCCGGTCGAGGTCGATGCCGTGCGCGGCGAGCATCTGCTCCTGCCGGTACAGCGGCACATGATAGGCGTACTTCAGGATCGCGACATTCACGAGCATCGCTTCGCTCGCCATGACGCCATCGATCGCCTGCGGCGGCGCCGGCGCCTGCACGACCGCCCCCTCGCACGCCCGGCAGCCCCAGCGTGGGCGGATGATCCGCTTCACCCGGTATTGCACCGGGACCACGTCGAACATCTCCTTCACGCTCTCGCCGATCTTGTGCAAGGTTCCGCCGCAGCACGGGCAGGTCTTGTCCTCGATGTCGATCACCACCTCGATGCGCGGCAGCTCGAGCGGGAGACGACCGCGATTGCGACGCGGCTGCCGCTGCGCCGACGCTGTGCCGGCGGCCGCCTTGTCGCTCGTCGCCGGCGTGTTCTCGTTCGCCGCGACGGGAGCTGCCGCGGTCGCCGCGAGCATCAGTTCCAGTTGGCCCTGGTCCTGTCGTTCCGAACGCCGGCCGAACAGCGCACGCCGGTACTGCGACAGGATGAGCAGCAGCTTCTCGTGCTCCGCAAGCGCGGCATCACGTTGCGCCACGGCGAGATCACGCTCGTGCAAGGCCGTGCTCAGATTTGTCGACAGGGTCGCGATGGCAGATGTCGCCTCGATCAGCTTCTGCTGCAGAACCGCAGGATCAGAGGGCAGATCATCGATGCCGTGCATGGGAGAACGGTACTATGAAGCGGAGTGAATCGCCACCGCTCTCGCACCGTTCAGCCCGCACGCAACGGTCTTTGCACACGTTGCGGAACCAGCGTGGTCCAGTTCAGACCGTCGAGCAACAACGTCAGTTCCGCTGCGCTCAGCGTGACCACACCATCCCGGATCGGTGGCCAAGTGAAGCGGCTCGTCTCGAGCCGCTTGTAGTACAGAACCAGGCCCGAGCCGTCCCAGGCGAGGATCTTCACCCGATCCATTCGCTTGGACCTGAAGACGAACAGCGCACCACTGAACGGGTTCTCGCGCAGCGTCTCGCTCACCAGCATGGCGAGCGAGTCCATCCCGCGCCGGAAGTCGACCGGTCGTGCCGCCACCAGGATGCGCAGGTCCGAGCGGATCGCGATCATCGCCCCATCGCTCGGACCGCAGACAGGACGTCGCGCAGTGCCGCTCCGTCGACCCGCCCCGTGACGCGGACCAGGACGTCCCCGACCTCGATCTCGATCGCCGAGCGACTGCGTGCCCCATCCGGCTCGATGTCGGCCACCTGCACCGGCACGAACACCGGCTCCGCCCGGCTCGTCGTCACGGCGGCATCCGCCTGCCGCGATTGGCGGCGCCATAGAAACAGCAGGCTCGGGCTGATGTCGTGCCGCCGTGCCACCTCCGACACGCTCGCCCTCGGCGCGCAGCTCTCCGCCACGATCGCCGCCTTGGTGTCAGGGCTCCACCGCCGCCGTCGGCCCGTGCCGGTGATCACCTCGATCCGACGCAGCGTGTCGGCAATCTCCAGCCGGTCAG
>NZ_JBEOMB010000133.1:0-15850 GCF_046000175.1 Rhodoplanes sp. SY1 | reverse complement strand
AACGTGGGGAAAGAAGACCGCTTACGGTCGGCAGGTTCCCGTTTCCGAACAACCACTCGGCGCTCCGGCGGGATCTCGTCACGTCTCGCCCACCGGAAAGACGTAGAGCCGCGCCGCGTGTTCAGCGAGCTTCGCGGGTTCGGAGCCTCTCTCGCAACCGCGCGATGTCGATCTGCGCGTCCGCTATGGCGCGTTCCAGCAGAGCGTTTTCGCGTTCGAGATCACGCGCTCGACGAGCGTCATCCCGTTCGGCCGGCGGGCAATCCAGCACGGTCAGATGGCCCTTTCGTCGACCCGGGAGAACCGCATGCTTCTCCTGGTCGTCCTTCCTGTGGGTCGCCTCGAACAATGTCGCCCCCGGGTGATCGAGTATCACTTCACTCACAGACGAGACGCTTCACACGAGACGCTTCACGATCCTGTTCGATCAATCGACGCGCAGACTTTAACGCTTTGTACCATAACCCCGAACGAACGTACTCGGCAATCAGTATTAGGTCCGATCGTGCACCAGGCAATGCCGCTTCCATCGAACCGATCTTTTTGAGCAGTTCACCTGAAGCCGACTCACCCCCTCCGATATACTCCATCTGGATATCGTAGTAGAGACGCCGCACTTCGGTCACAGCCTCGTCGAGCCTCATCAAATCTTTTTCACGCAGAATGATTACATCATCAGAGAAGAACGTCAGCTTGGTTCGCTCTGCACTTGCGAGCACATACTGTCCGAGGATGATCTTCTCTCTCGGCCGAACCTCGAGCGTCAGCGGCATTCCGGCCTCCTCGTAAGGCAACTCTGGCACGATATGATATAACACGTACTCAATCGGTGCGCCTGTCTGCCGTGATGGAACTTCTAACCCTGGGAGCCTTGCGCCAGCACCCCGGCTCGTCGCGATCCACATTACGACCGAGGCAGCAAGCGACCTCGTCAACGCCCTCAAACATTGAAACTCACATCATTATGTTACTATCACCTTAACGCTCCAAACGTCATGGTGATGCATGTGTCAGCGCAACGATGGGGGGCTGTAAAGTGTGCGGCTTCGCCGCCGCCCCTCCCTGATCCAAGTTCTCTCAGCTTTTTGCTATTATTCACAGACGCTTAGCTGGCGGCACTCTGGGGCGAAGGGTCACCCGGCCTCGCGTATACGCTTTGTTAACTATGATAAAACATCATTGCAATATCATAACGGCAAATTCCTGGAGCCGAGGTGTCACATGTCATTGACCGTATATGTTAATCCGAACGAGAAGATCATTCTGGGGCCTCACGTCCTATCCAGCGCAAAACATACACGACTGACATTCTTCACGAAGAACGTCGTGCTGCTGCGAGAGAGCGAGATCGTGCGAGCCGAGGACGCAAATTCAATCTGCAAACAAGTGTATTTCGTCATCCAATCGGCCTACGCCGCCTCTTCGTCCAAGCGAGAGCCCCTCGGCATCGCGGATCTCGTCGCACAGCTACTTCGTCAAGCCCACTGTTCGAATTCACTGGCCCATCAAATACACCAGAGCGTTCTCATAGAAGATTGGGGGGGCGCGCTCAGCGCGACTGGAAAGCTGATCCAACAGGAGGTGCTCCTGAGTTCAGCTCAGAACTGACGTAGTCCCGGTGATACCGCAGCCACAGCACTGCAGGTTGCTAGTCTTACTGAGTCAGAAGTTCGCGGTCTTGCGGTGTGCCGATTGTCGTAACGTAGGGAGGTTCGACGAGCTGTTCACGACGTGGCCGTTCTATGGCTCGCGCGGGCTGACGGCGACGCTTCGGGCCGAGGGATGGCCGATCAACCGCAAGCGCGTGCAGCGCCTGATGCGGCTGATGGAGATCGCGGCGCTGGGGCCGAAGCCGAAGACCTCGAAGCCGGCACCGAGTCACAAGGTGTTTCGGTGTTCCCGTATCTGCTGCATGACCTGTCGATCGAGCGAGCCGGGCCGTGCTGGCGTGGCGGCTGTCGAATACGCTGGACCCCTCGATCTGCCTGGCCGCGCTCGAAGAGGCGATGTCGCAGTTCGGCAAGCCGGAGATCTTCAACACGGACCAAGGGTGTCAGCTCACCTCGGGGGCCTTCAGCCACAAAAGCCGCAGACAGATCGATCGGCAGCATGATATCAGAGGACCGGAGCGGACGAGCTTCCAACTAAAGAACGCCACGCCAGTGGTCCTCGGCTCGGGGTCCATTTCAAGCATGACTTACAGCACCGGAAATGCTTCAAGGCGGGGCCGAAGCCCCGCCTTCCGTACTTGTCCGTAGACCGAAGAGACTCAGAAGAGCCGCAGCACGGCCTGGTTCGCCTGGTTGGCGAGCGAGAGGGCCGTGGTGGAGAGCTGCTGCCGGGTCTGCAGGGCCAGCATGTTGGCGCCTTCCTCGTTCGAGTCGGCCAGCACCAGGTTGTCGGCACCCGTCTGCAGGGTGTTGATCATGCTCTTGGTGAAATCCTGACGGGTCTGGACGGTCGTCAGGTTCGAGCCGAACTTCGACGCCTGGGTCCGCAGAGAGGTCAGGGCATCGTTGATGGCCGAGATGGTCGCGTCGATCTTGTCGTTGTCTTGGAAAACAGTGCCGTTCTGCTTGGTGAGCCCGAGGTTCGAGGCGTTGTAAGTAACGCCCTTGATGGTCAGCGACGAGGAGTTGTCCTCGTTGAAAGCCACCTTCAGGTTGTCGCCATTGAGCAGGTTGATGCCGTTGTAGGAGGCATCCTTGGACAACGAATCGATCTGGTCGAGGACGTCGTTGTAGTCCTTCTGAAGGCTGGACCGGGTGGAGTTCGGGTCGCCCTCCTTCTTGGTGCCGGTCATCGACTGGGCGCTGGTGCCGAGTGCAGTCAGCGTATTGGCGGAGCCCCCGATCGTGAGGGAGGTCTGGGTGCTGGCTGATGCCACGCCGATCAAAAAGCCGAGTCCCGACACGCTCGACGTCACGCCGGGAAGGTTCGAGAGAGCCGCGGTGAACTCGGCAATCGTCGAAACCTGACCGGATTCCTTGCCAAACGTGATTGTCTGGGTGATGCCGCCGTTCGCGGACACCGTCAGGGTATCACCGCTCGCACCGTTCTTCGCGATGATGTTATCGAGCATGCTGGTCGAATTGTAAGAGCCCGCAGTCAGACCGAGTGCCGTCTGGGCCGAGTTGGTGGCGCCAGCGACGACCGAGAAGTCGACGTCGGCCGTCTTGGCCTTCAGCTTGAGCTTGCCCGCCTCGTTTGAAATGTCGAGGTTGGCATTGAGCGTCGCATTCGCCTTCAACTTCGTGACGATGGCATTGAGGTCGTCGGTTCCGGCAAAACCGACCGTCTGGGTTTGCATTCCCTTGCCGTCATTAGCATCAACCGTGATGGTCAGGCTCGTCCCGTTGTCCAGATTGAGGTTCTTTTCACCGAGGCTGAGTTCGCTGTTGAACTGCTTGCTCAGCTTGGTCCCCAAGCCGCCGCGCACGCCAGCGCCACCTTCACCATAGTACTTTTCGCCGGTTGAGAGGCCGAGCGCCGTCGTCACACCTTTATCGGTCGCGGTGAACCCGATGTGGTTGCCGCTTCCTGCACCGAGGCTCATTGTAAAGGTGGTGGCGGAGATCGAGCCGGAAGCCGCACCTCGGTTGTTGTTGATCCATGTCTGCAGCTCGGCGATTGTCGAGACTTGGCTTCCTGTATTGCCGAACGTCACGGTCTTGTCGTCCTGGCCGGTGACGCTCAGGACCAGGCTAGACGTGCCGGCCGTGCCGCCGCCCGCGACAATGCGGTCGAGCAGGCTGGTCGAGTTGTAGTCGCCGGCGGTGAGGCCGAGCGCGTTCAGAGAGGCGCCCGTGGAACCGCTGCCGTCGGCCGAGATCTTGAAGTCGACGTCGGCCGAGTTCGCCGTCAGCGTCAGCACGTTACCGACATACGATGCGGTCACGCCGTAGGACGCCAGCGTGGCGCCGCCGCTCTCGGTCGTGCCGTTGATCACCGACAGCAGGGTTGTCTTGTTGGTCATCGTGGCGTCGTCGACCGCGATGTTGAAGTCGACGAAGCTGCCGCCGTCCTTGGCGACGCGGATCTGCACCGTGCCGTTGGCCGCGTCGGTGTTCGGGATGTTAGTGGTGACGTCCCCGTCGTTGGTGAAGGTCCGGCCCGTAGCGGTGATGATGGTTTCGGCCTGGTTGGTGAACGAAAGGCTAATGTCCAACGGCGCCATGTTGGTGCCGTTGCCCGTATGCGTCGCCAAGCTCTCCGCCTGGAGCGTGCCGGTGACATTGAGGGCGTCGTAGGTGGCGGCCGGAGCCGTCGCCGAGCGGGCCTGCTGGGCGATCGACTTCGCCGACTGCACGAGCTTGGTCAGCGAGGTGATGCCGTTGTTGGCCGCGTCGAGCGTCTTCACGGCCTGGCCGATCGAGTCGAGGAGCGAGTTGAGGTCGCCCGCCCGGTCGCTGAGCGACTGCGAGGTGAAGAAGTTCGACGGATTGTCGAGAGCCGAGTTGACCTTCTTGCCGGTGGCGAGGCGGTTCTGCGTCGTCGCCATCATGTCCGCGGTCGCCTGCAGAGAGAGCAGGTTCTGACGGACGCCGGCAGAGAGAGTGATACCTGAAGACATGTTATCCACCTGTCCTGGGTGACGATATGTTGCGACGTGATCACGTATGATCACGTTACCGATCGCACGCCATTCAAGAATCATTCGTTAATCGGCAGGCCGCTCGCGAGCGGAGAATCGCTGAAAAGACAGCGCATTCTGGCGGAGCGAGACGGGCTCACCCCTGTGTTCCAACTCGGCTTTTTGCGTTAGTTTGCAAATTTTTCACTATCAGAAACGATATTCAGTATCGTTTCGTAACGTGAGGTTCTCGATCGGAAAATCGGCCCGACGGAGTGATCGCATGGACCTCCTCCTGCCTCTCGGCCATCTCCCGTCCGGCTTTCTGCGGGCCTGCGCGGATGACCGCGTGACGATCGCTCGGTGCCTCCCGCCACGTCGCTTCGACATCGCTCCGCGCAGGCTCGCGCCAGAGCCCGTGAACGGATCGCCTCCCGTGGCATCGCGTTCGAGGCGGCTCGGGACGGCGTGGGGTGACGAGCGCACCCGAGCCGCGGGCCCCGGATTGGCCGACCACGGACGACCGCGGACGACCCGCCGGAATCGGGTCGACCAACGCAGACGCATCCCGACGCAGAGGCGTGAGTCGAACCGCACATCAGCGTCACGAGAGGTGCGCTTACGCGGCTCCGCGGGTCCGCATCACGGATGCGGCACGGTCGACGCGACAATCCGCATCCCAGTCACCTTGAAGCGGGCAATGCCCGCGAGGTGGTAGACCTCCGGCGTCGTCGAGTTGACCGGCATCACCTCGATGAGGCTTATGATCGGTGAGCCGGGCGACGGTGTGACATGGGTCACATCAACGTACCTGACCGCCGGGTAGAGCCGCGGATCGAGCCCGTGATGCGCCTTTTCACGCTCTAGCCAGATGATGAAGTGCCCGCCGGCCTTCTGGTCGACCGCCTCGTACCGGGTCCGCAAGACCACCGGATAGATTGCCGGGTGAGCCGCAATCGGTGTCGTCGGGTTCGTCGCGTCTCCGCCCGTCGCGGAACCGGATGTAAAGCCCACCACCGCCAGGACGACGACACCGGCCGCCAGGCTAAGGATCCTGCCCACCGCGCGGGCCTCGTGCTGCGCACGACGTTTGGATGGCCGGTCGGCGGACGGACACAGTGCCGCCATTCGGCTGGACGGCGGACGCGCCTGACCGCCCACCCGAACGACACCGTATGCCGCGGCGGGGACTAGCCGGCACCAAAGTCTTAGACTTGTGCAGATTCGGACTGGTCGATCCGGGCACGACCGGGGCTTCTCGTCAGTCGTTTCACTGTCTCGTCCGACCACGCGTGCCACTCCCATCGATTTGGAACCCGCTGCGGGAACCACGCGATCTCGACGTTGCTGTACCGGGATGTTGCCGAGACACCACGCGCCTCTCGTCCGGTAACCATAACGCCTCGACCTCGCTCTTAACTGTTGGTTAATTAGCATCGATCTGTTAGCAGTGGCGATACCGATGTCGATCACATTGCGGATCGCGACACGTGTCGAGCGTCCTTGATACCAACGTCGATACGAATGGCTCGGCCGCCGGCGAGATCCCGCGCCCACGCGGCGGCCTGCCCTACGCCGTCATCGAGCCGCTCATCGCCCTCACGGACGCGACCCTGATCGTCGTGTCGAGCCTCGTCGGCGGGATGTCGTATCATCTGGTCGCGAACGGCCAGGTCGGTGACATGGACGCCTATGCCGGCCTCGGTCTCGTCGCCTGCGTCACCTACGCGCTCGCGGGCTATCATTTCGACATCTACCGGCTGACTAACCTGCTGCAGCGTCACCGGGATTATGTGCGGGTCTTGACCAGCTGGTCGCTCGCCGTGCTCGCCTTCGTCGTCGTCCTGTTCCTGTTCAAGATCGGCGCCCAGGTCTCGCGCGGTGGGGTCGTCGGGGCCGCCGTGGTCGGGGCCGTGGCACTCGTCGCGTGGCGGCGACTGGCAAAGCGCAGCCTGCGCCTCGCCCTCGTCCGCGGCACCATCCTCGGCCGGCGCGCCCTGCTCGTCGGGACCGCGGACGAGCTCGCCCATCTCGGCACCCGCGATCTCCTCGTGACCTTCGGAGCCGAGGAGGTCGACCGCGTCGCATTGCCGATCCTGGTCAATCGTGGCGTCGTATCGCCGGTCCAGCGAGCCGCCGTCGCACAGGCGATCGAGCGTTCGCGCGCGACCTCGATCGAAGAGGTGCTTCTCGTCCTTCCCTGGACCAACTTGGCGCAGATCGAGTTCGTCTCGGAACGGTTCCGAGTATCGCCGTTGCCGGTCCGGCTCATCCCCGACCGCGCCGTCCGGACGGTCCTGCGTCGGCAAACGCTCGGAACCCGGCAGTGCCTGCTGGTCGATCTTCAGCGCGGGCCGCTGTCGAAGGTCGAGCGCGGCATGAAGCGCCTTCTCGACATCGCCGTCGCGTCATTCGCACTCGTCGTGCTCGCCCCGCTCATGCTGCTCGCGGCGCTCGCCGTGAAGATCGACTCGCCCGGACCCGTCATTTTCCGCCAACGGCGCAACGGCTTCAACGAGCGCGAGTTTCTGATCTTCAAGTTCCGCAGCATGACCGTGCTGGAGAACGGGCCGCTCGTCACCCAGGCGACACGGCACGATCCCCGCGTCACCCGTGTGGGCCGCTTTCTGCGACGCACCAGCATCGACGAGTTACCGCAGCTCTTCAATGTGTTGCGCGGCGACATGTCGATCGTCGGGCCGCGCCCGCACGCGATCGCCCACGACGACGAGTACAGCAAGATCATCGGCAAGTACGCCTACCGGCATCACGTGAAACCCGGAATCACCGGGTGGGCACAGGTGAACGGCTATCGCGGCGAAACCCCGCACGTGTCGCTGATGGAAAAGCGCGTGTCCCTCGACATCTGGTACATCAACAATTGGACGATCGCGCTCGATCTGCGGATCATGATCAAGACGGCGTTCGAATTGCTTCGGCACCGAAACGCGTACTGACACAAGTCTTCCTCATCCAGTCTTCCTCATCCAAGTCTTCCTCATTCAAGTCTTCGCCCCGTCCTCGTCCTGCCGGCTCGTACCGCGCTGTCGTCAGCCTTGCCAACCCTCCACTGCGGCGACCCGCCCTTCGTCGTCCACCGGGCGTTCGCGCCGGTCGTCGCTGCCCGGCGCGGCTGCTCGTCGTCGCTTTTGATCGTCGCCCTTGCGCTGCGCTCCCGGTCGCCGCGGTCCGGAGGCTCCTGGCCTCGGTCCCGCTGTTGCCCGCCCCTCCGTCGACCGGACGTCCACCAGTTCGCCGTGCACCCGAACTCATCGATGCTTCGAATGAGATCGGCGCCGCGGTGGCGTCGCCAGCGGCACGATCGCCGCCGGGCTCCTGGCCGAACGACGTTCCTTGGTTTTTCTCGAGCAAACGGTGTTTCGGCCTTCCACATCCCGATCAAGCGGGAACGATCACCCGAGCATCTGTTTGTGTTCTGGTAAGTTCCTCATGCCGCGCCATCCCCCGTCCATCGCGCCGGGGTCACACGAGTCGAACGAGAGGCCGCCGGCAACAATCGTACACCCGTTCGAAATCTGGCGACACATTGTTACATATGGTTGCACGACAAATGTTGGCGTCACAACAGTTGCAGTTCTCGTCGAACTCGGCGTAATCGGATTACGAAATATTTTGTTTGATTCGATCGATCACGCCTATCAATTACTAGTAAATCCGAGATGATTTCTTTTTCATTTGATGTGCTTTGGAATTCGGTGTAAGAAAATACACCATCCGCTATGTGCACAAACGATCCCGGGACGAACGAGATGGTCGGACGCCGACACGGAAATCACGAAATCGCCGAGAAGCTCGCCGAGGCGGGCGAGCTGGCCGCCAGGGGCAAAAATCAACACGAGATCGCAAAGGCCCTCGGCATCAGCGTGATGACCTATCACCGCTGGCGCAAGCAGTACGATACGGAACGGGACGAACCCTCGACCGAGCCGGCTCGGTCGCCGCGTTCCGACGAGACCGCCACGGCGACCGGCCCGAGCTATTCTCCTTCGTCAGGACCTCGCGAGCGGACCCGGGACGTTCGCGAGCTCGAGCAAGAGAACCTCCGCCTCCGGCGCCTCGTGACCGACCTGCTGCTCGAGAAGATGGCGCTCGAAGACGAGCTCGACAGAGGTCCCCGGGACCGTGCCCGCCAAGTCCGGGCGAGGTGACGGACGAGGTGGCGTGACCGCTGCATGGCCCTCTGCGGGATGGTCGTGCGGAATTGCACCGGGATGCGGATCAGCCTCTGGACCAGATCAGCCTCGGGAAGCGGATCGGCCTCCGCGAGCAGGATCAGCACCGGACGTCGATCATTCGAGACGCGCTCCATTCATGGCTCCGGCGGGACGAGTTCGATGGCCCCTGCACGTTCGCGTTTGCACGGCCGCGTTGCGCGAGATTTCCCTGGATTTCTCCTCCTCGTCCACGGCCGTTAAGCACGCCGTACGTTCCGATTTGATTAACATTTGATTCACCTTTACGGTCCCATCGGATCACTCACCTTCCGGTACCGACCGCCCTCCCGATGACTGCCCTGACGGAATTGTTTCAGGCCCACGGCCAGAATTCGACCGTTTCGGCAGATCAGGTGGTGATCCGACGCGGCGCCGACATCGTCCGTTTGTATTATATCGTGAGCGGACAGGTGATGCTCTACACGACCTCGGCCGGGGGGCGGGAGATCGCCTTCGACATCGTCCGGCCCGGCGAGGTGTTCGCCCTGACCGGCCTGTCCTCCCGGCGGGCGGCGCTCTTCGAGGCGATCACCATCACCGAATGCGAGTTTCTGACCCTCGATCGCGAGGTCGCCCGTCGCATGGTGCTCGTCGACCCCGCCATTGCGCTCGAGGCTTTCGATATCCTGATCGACGCGCTCCGCCGTCGGACCAGCTTGGCAGAGAGCCTTGCGACACGGGACCTCGAAGCGCGTCTCGCTCATTGGATATTGCTGCAGTTCCGCTTGGCCGGCCGCGAGCCCGTCGCCGGTGCGAGTATCTCGGTCGAGTTCAGCCAACGCCTGATCGCCGCGTTCGCCGGGGTGTCCCGCGAAACGGTCAATCGCAAGCTCAAGGATTGGTCGTCGCGCCACATCGTTCATCTGGCGGGGCGCACCCTCACGCTCATCGATGCCGCTGAACTCTTTCGCATCGCCGGAGATGTCGGCGAGCCGCCGCGGTGACCAGGAGCTAAATCTCACGGGTTGTGACTTCCGTCACTTTCGTGACGATCGGTCGATCGCTAGTATTGGTCTGAGAAACTCGAACACAGTTCGTCACCCCCGGTTACGCTACATTCGTTATTCTGAGGTGAATTCTGTGCGCCGCAACGTTAGACTTATGATAAGCGACAATGTAGTCGACTCCACCGGCACGCGGCCGGCGGTCGTCTATGATTTCAAGGTCGCTCGCGAAATGCGTGGATCGACTGGGCGCAGAGGGGTGAGCCTGGATCGTCTTGCGCGTAGTCTCGAGACCGAGAACGTCGCGCTCGCTCGGCTCGTGGATCGGATTCGCGCCGATATCGACGACCTGAGACGGCACCTCGACCGCTGAAGCCCGCCCTGACCGCCACACGGCACCGACACCCATCGCTCCTACAGTCGGGCGTCGGCGTATGATATCGACGTGACCGAATGCAACATTCGGGCACGAGCGACATGGTGGATTTCGCCGCACTTCTCGAACGGATGATCGCCGAGGCCGATGATCCGTCGCGTCGCCGGGAGATCGTCTTCGAGCTCGCACGCGCGACGCTGCGGCGGCAGCTCCAGCAGCACGCCCGCACGCTGGATCCGGCCGATGCCGCGGCCCATATGGCATCGCTCGAAGCCGCCATCGCGACCTGCGCCACGATGACGGGCCGCCCTTCGTCGGCCTCGGTGGCCACCGCGACGACTGTGTCCGCCACCGCCCTACCGGCCGCCGCCCGATCCGTCGCCGACGCTTCGGCCGTCGCCGCATCCGCCAGCACTACATCCGCCAGCACTGCATCCGCTTTTCCCCAGGCTGACATTCCCGTGCCGGCGGAGAACGGGATCGCCGCGTCTCCGCTGCTGGCGGACGCGTCGCGGGGCTTTGCCACGAACCCGCAGGAGGGGGATCGGATTGCGTCGCATGGGGCTGGAGCGGGAATCCCCGACAGTGTCGACGACGCGTGGTCCAGCGCCCCTCGCGCGACCGGTCGCGACGGCCGCGGTCGGCGGCCGGTCGAACGGGACACCATACTCGCCTTCTCGGACCCGATGCCGTTGTTCCCATTCGCGGTCGAGCCCATCGCCGCGGTCGCGGGACGAGATGCCGTGCCGCGACGGTGGCGCCGGTCCGCACGTCGCTGGAGCGAGCTCGCGCTCGCCGCTGTCCTTCCGTTGGTTGTTTATGCCGCCGTGGTTCCGCGTGACGGTGCCGGTCGTCCCGAGGTGGCCGGCGAGGCCGCGGGCCGCCGTTCGCCATCTGCCGAGACCGCGCGTCGTGATGCCGAGCCGGTCGGACCCGAACTCGCCGCGGCCCGGACCGGACCGAGCGGCGAGGGAGCAGCCACGGATCCGCACCACACAGCGCTCGCCGCGCTCCCGCCCTCTCCGACCCTTCCCACACTCTACGGCGTCTATGCCGTCCAGGGGACGCGTTTCACCGAGCTCGAACAGGTGCAGACGAGCCCGGTCGATCCGCGGGTCCGCACCGTGCTGCAGATCAAGACCGCGACCAAAACCCTGTTGCCCGATCGCGACCTCCGCTTCCTCGTCTTCCGGCGCGAGATGATGACGAATGCGCCCGAGCGCGTCCCCGTCCGCATCGCCGCACGCCTCGCCAAGGTCATGACATTCGACCCGAGCGGCAAGGTCGTCACCGCGCCACCCGGGGAAGAGCGGTGGGTGATCCGCGAGACCGGATTCGAGTTCCGGGTTCGTCCGATGCGTGACCATCCGGAGATGATCTGGGTCCAGCCCGAGGACCCGAGCAGCCCGGTTCCGGCCGGCCGCTACGTGCTGATGATCAACGGCACGCCCTACGACTTCACGGTGGAGGGTCCGGTGACGGAGCCGGCCCACTGCCTCGAAAGCGTCGGGACCAGCCGCGGACCGACGCTCTACGAATGCCAGCCGAAGTGAGGCCGGTGTCATGTGGGCGTCGGGGTGGATTGGGGGTCGAGGTCGGGTCGGGGTTCGGGTTCGGGAATCGGGGTCGGGAATCGGGGTCGGGGTTCTGGGGCCCAGGAATCGGGGGTCGGATATGTGGCGTCCGGCGGACGGCGTGCTCGAGCGCCGCTACGGCCGGGGCGATCCCAGCCCCGGTGCCGCTCACCGATCCGCGGCGGGTCAGCCTGGGAATCGCGTCATTGCCCGTCTGAGGGTCGGGTCGATCTCCACGGCGACGCGCTCGAGGAACAGCTTCCCGACCGGCGTCGCCTGACCATAAAGGGAGGCAAAGACCTGGTCGCGGTCGGCCCGCGCCGCGAGGCGGTAGAGATCACGCGCGACGAAGTCCTGGATGCCCGCGACCGCGATCGCATCGGTCCGCACGGCGAGCGCCGCTCGCGGAAGCCGCATCGCCTCGTCGCCCGGACCGGTCAGAAACGCCATCTCCAGCAATGTCGCCGTCGTCGGGCCGTGGCCGCCCTCGCTCGTCCGTGCGCTCCGCAGGACGGTCGCGAAAGCGAGCCAGGCAGCCGCATCGTAAGGCGCGAGCCGGACCGCCCGCTCGGCCGCCACACGGGCCTTCGGATGAATGGCCCGCGTGGACGCATCGTCACGCGCGGCTTCGGTTGCCCCTGACGATGCCGCGACGAGCTTCATCGCGGCCTCGACCCACAGATCCCCCCGTATCGCGCCGAGGCGGGCGGCCAGCAGCGACCGCGATGCGCTTGCTTCCCGGTCACGGCTGGCCGCCGCGGTCGTCTGCAGGCGGCCGGTCTCGCCCGGTCGGACGAGCTCGGGCACCAGGAGCCAGCCGCCGCAGGCCATGACCAGGACGGCGAAAGCGAAGAGCCCGCTCCGGACCGGCAAACCCAGGCTGCGGCGTCCACCCGGCGGCGGCGGCGCGGAACTAGAGGACGAAAGCGGTGTCATTCTCGATCATCAGGCAGGTCAGACGGCCGGTCGCATAGGCGCCGGTGTCGATGTTGATGCGGTTGCGCCGAAACTCGGGCTCCATCACGGCCGTGTGACCGTGCACGATCATCTTCTCGTAGGGAGCCTCCCATTCGAGAAACTCGTCGCGAATCCACAACAGATCCTGCTCGACCTGCCGGGTGAGCGGAACCCCCGGCCGAATTCCGGCGTGCGCGAAATAATAATCCCCGAGCGTGAAGAACGGCACCATCGCCTCGAAGAACGCGTAATGGCTGTCAGGGACCGCCATGCGCAGCGCAGCCGAAAGCGCGGCGAGCTCCGCGTCGTCGGGGTTGAGCGAGGGACGCAGCCCATACGACATCAGCGTCTCGAGCCCACCCCACTGGCGCCAGCTCCGCAACACCTGCGGGTCGCTGATGAAGTCGAGCAAGAACGTCTCGTGGTTTCCCTTCAGGAACACCGTGTCGCGGTGCCGGGCGCGCGCGAGCAGGCGATCGATCACATCCCGCGACCGTGGCCCGCGATCGACATAGTCGCCGAGATAGACCTCGATCGCGTGGCGGGCGTGGTGGCCTCTGAGATCCGCGTCGATGCGATCGAAGACGTCGCCCAGGAGATCGTCGCGCCCGTGCACGTCACCGATCGCATAAATGCGATATCCGGCCGGCAATGCGAATGCAGGCTCCTTCGATCGTCCGAGCGTCCACACGGTGAAGGTCCGATCCGGCGAGGCAGTCGTTCGTCGTGATCGGGTTAGCAAATTCGGCGAGGCCGCTCCACCGCGACGACGTCGCGGCGCGGCCGAGTCTCGTTTTCTCGGGTCCGGACCGTCATGGCCAATGCGACTCTGGATGGGAGCGTGCATGAGAACCGCCCGGGATGACGCGTTCCGGACGGATCGATGGACCACACGACAGCGAGCGGTTCATCCCCGGCCGGCCCATGCGAAAGCTCGGAGAGTTAACGAAAGCGAACCGAAACATCTTTCATTTTCAATAATTTGCGTTATGTGACCGAACGTGATCGCAAGCCGCGTCCGCTATCTCTGGTCGGCAGAGCACGAGCGGAGCGGCGATCATGCGCGGCAAGGCGACAGCGGTCACGAAGGCGACGGCGGTCACGATCCTGGCGGGGCTGACGGTTCTGGGCTGGTCGGTTTCGACCGAGGCAGCCTTCTTCGGCGCCCCCCGCGTGCTCAAGCAGCAGGCCGCCCGGCTGCAGCTCGACGAGCCGGCGCCCGCCCCGATGGCCCACACGCGGTTCTGTCTGCAGTACAAGCACGAATGCAAGATGCGCCGGACCGTGTTCCGCGGCGGCGCCATGAAGCTCACGCCCGAACGCTGGGCCGAGCTCGCCAAGGTGAATGCCGACGTCAATCGCGCCATCACGCCCGAGCCGAACACCCGCGGCGTCGCTTACGAGCGCTGGCTGATCGGCCCGTCGGCCGGCGACTGCAACGACTACGCTGTCACCAAGCGCCACGAGCTCGTCAAGCGCGGCTGGGCGCCGCGCAATCTCCTTCTCGCCGAGGTCGTGGTCGCGTCCGGCGAGCATCACTTGGTCCTCGTCATCCGTACGACCGACGGGGATTTCATCGCCGACAATCTGCATCCGGCGATCCGGGCCTGGGCGACCCCGCGCTACCGCTGGGTCCGCATGCAGTCGCCGAAGAACCCGCAGTTCTGGTCGAGAGTCGCGATCGGCCGCCCCGACCGCTCCGTCTAGCGGCTGGATTGCCCCAGGCGCTGCGCGAGGCCCAGGCCGAGCACGAGACAGGCCAGGACCATCGGGCCGAGCCCGAGCAGGCTCGCGTCGTGGAAGGCGCCGATCGCGAGCGTCACCACGCAACCGGCCGCCGCCGCCGCATAGAAGGAATCCCGCCCGCGTTTCAGCGCGCCCCGGATCAGCAGGCCGGCGATCACGGCCGCCATGAGGAGCGCGATCCACGGCGCCGCGGTGCCGAGCTCGATCGCGAGCGCGGCCACTGTGGTGGGCGCCCCCGGCAGCCCGCTTACAGCCCCTTCCTGGTAGGACGAGAGCACCCGCGCCGTCGTCCCAGCCCCGGTCCCCGTCGCCGTGGCGTCGGCGATCAAACGTTGCGCTGCGTCGAAGCGACCGGGTGCCACTTCCGCGAAGCGGATCGCCAACGGCGCATCCCGCACGCCGCCCAGGGCTGCGAGGCTCATGACGACCACGACGGCTGCGGCCGCGGCCAGCCCCCACCCCAGCCACACGATGCCGCCCATGCGCCGCACGACGACGACGAGGGCGAATGTCGCGGCGCCGCTCAGGGCGGCGACCAGCATCACCCCGCCGCGAAAGAACCCGATCGCGAAGACGCAGACGAACAGCGCTACGAGGGCGAGCGACAGGCGCTCGACCAGCGCGACCGTCGACATGGCGCCGCGGCGATGCCGCGTTTCGTAGCGCTCGAACACCAGATCCGCATAGGCGAGCGCCGTAACGACGCCGAGTGCGGCGGCGGTGTCGAAAGCCGCCCTGGTCCGCCCCTGCAGTTCCCCCAGAAATGTCGCTCCGGAGAGGTCGTGCGAGACGACGACGAGCGCCATGGCGGCCGTCCCGCCCGCGAGGGTCGCCAGCGTCCACTCGGCACGACCGCGGTCGATGGTGGCGGCCGCACTCGTGAGGACGAGCGCGAGCGCGAGAAGCCAGGTGCAGAGCGCCACCACGGTCCCACCGAGATCGATCGTGACCGGAGCGTAGACGGACGCCCCGAGGGCGGACGCCGCACTCGCCCAGATCGGATGGGCAAGCCCCGGGACCGGAACGAGCTGAACGATCGTCCACACGACCGGCACGAGCACGAGCGGCACGACCGGCGCCAGCGCTCGTCGAAGCTGTGCGGTCTCCCCGGGACGGAGCGACGCCACGACGATCGCTAGTCCGAGGCCGACCGCGATCATTAGGGCGCCCATCGCCCCGCGCTCGCCGACGACGGGAAGACCATCGGCGACGGACAGAAGCGGAATGCAGACGACCAGGGCCAAGATGGCGAACGATGCGACGGTCACGGCGCCCGACCCGAGGCAAGGATGATACCGATTCAAACGCGAATGATCACATCACGGCGTGCCAGCCGACGTCCCTGTTCGGGATTGTGGCTCGGCACGCGTGCTTCGGTACCATGAACCGGCAACCCATGTCATGCGTCGCCGCCCGCCGACGGTACGTGTCCCTCCGGCGAGGAC
>NZ_JBEOMB010000132.1:0-18775 GCF_046000175.1 Rhodoplanes sp. SY1 | reverse complement strand
GCACGCAGGATCATGATGCACGAGGCGACCGTGCCGTAGTCGTTGGCGACCCATCGAACGACCGCGAAGACGCTGTTCGGCTCGAAGCTGACGACGCGGCAGCTGCGGTCCACCGGATGCTCCTCGACGATGCGACCGAACCGTATCCACGACTCGACGCGCTTGGCCATCCACACGAGCTCGACATGCGTGAGGCTGGTCATGGCACGCCCCCCATGCATGACGACGGCGTCCCGGCGGCGCGACGGATGGTCTCGGCGCCGCGACAAGAGCCATCGGTTGCATCGATCCCTGACGATCGAAGGACATTTTCGGGTGGAGCTGAACTACAGGTCTTCCGACATAGGACTCGCATGCTGAAGAGACCTCGTTGGATCGGCTTCGATCTCCTGACGGACGGCGTGACGCCTGAGACGACAGCGTCCGGCTGGGTGGCGCTGTGTTCGTCGGATCGGGGACGTCGTGCAGGGCTGCCGCGGCACAACCGTCTTCGCGATGTCGAGCCACGGCGTGGTCGCCGGACGGCGCGATGCTCATCGACGGGGTGGAATTCCGGGCCGAGCAGTGGCTTGTGCGGCACCGCGCTTCGCCGGATGGACGGTCCCGACGCCCGGATCCGAGGTCGAGCTCTTCGTCGCGAGATCCGTCCAGGCCTTCAGGTCCTCGAGCGCGTAGACGACGCGACCGCCGATCTTGCGGTACTTCGGACCCGTCCCGTAGGTTCGGTGCTTCTCGAGCGTGCGACCGGACAGGCCGACGAAACGCGCCGCCTCGGGCGTGCGCAGAAACCGCGGCGGCAGGCCGGACAGTGGATCGGGCATGGCGGCTCTCCATCGTGGCGATGACCACCGCCGGACATCGGCGGCGTATCGGCATCACGATGGCGAAGCACGGTCGCGGAGAGGGATGGCGAAGACGGCCGCAGGTTTTGCGCCACCCCTCGTCCACGTGCTCGCTCGCGAATGGGAGTCGTTCGGTCGTCGTGTCAGCAGATACAGATCGCCTGCACGACGTCTCAGCCCGAACGCACGAGGAGCAGGTCGAGGTACCCGCCGCGCATCAACTTGGTTCCGGAGCGGACGAGGCGGATGGTGCGGTCACGCAGGTCGTGCGTCTTCCACGCCGGCCCTTTCGGGACACGCGCGTCGCCGAACAATCCCGCGGCAATGGCGCGATAGGCGTGCCCCGCCAGTCGACCATCGAGCGCACGCAGCGACAGCGCGAGGCGCTGTCGGCGCTGCCGGGTCAGAGGATTGGTTCGGTGAGAAGCACTGTGTCCATTCAAGGCGCGCCACAGCTGAAGTGCGGCCGCGATCCGGGCCGGGAAGCGCCCATCGAGTGGGATCAGGGCTGCGGCCGCGCTGCTCGCCGACATGCCCTCCGACAGCACGAGAGACACGCGACGACCGCCTTGGTCGGCGACCGCATAGGTGCCCTCGCTCGTCGTCTCACGGACCGTCGGCGACAGCGAGCCGATCGTCTGCGCGTCGCCGAAGCTCACCGGCGCAGGCGCGAGAACGACGACGCTCGGGTCGAGATGCGGAAGCCAGGCGACGGCAGCCTCATCGGCGCTCTGCTCGGGATCGAGCGCGAAAGGGCAACCCCCAGCGACGCGCGATCGTCTTGTCCGGAGTGGCGGGACGTTCGGCGGATTTGCGATAGTCGCGCTGGTAGGCAGGATTGCGCCGCAGGAATTCCCATGCGAGGTCGGCGGGATCGAGATCGGCGATGTAAGCATAGGCGGCCGGTGACCGCCAATCGGAACCGATTGGCATCCGCGATCTCCGTACGTCACGCGACAAACCCACTTACACACACCGGGGATTGTAGAGAATCGCCACGACAACGTGGCGATTCTACGGATCGAACTTCAAGAAATCTGAGGAACGGTGGGCAAGTTGGGACGTGTTCAAACGGCGGGCAATCGAGATATTCAGTAATTCTGATAGATATCGCTCTCCGCACGAGATCGTTGCACCGGATCACGAGGTGCAGGTCGCCCGTGGTCAGCGCGACCGCGCGCTATCGAGAAGATGGCGGTAGCCCTGCTCGGTCATCCACTTGGCCCGGCTCAGATGGGATTCGAACGCGCGTCGAGCCCGCTCGGGCTCTCGGGCCGGGTCGATATCGAGCACGATTTGCGCCACCTCGCGCCAGTCGGCACCATCGGCCTCGGCGTCGAGCAGCCGAAGATAAATAACCATGTGGCTCTCGTCGTACGCCGTCAGGCCCTCGGCGGTCGGAGCCAGGTCGGCGATCGATGGGGCGGGTGTCTGCTGGGACATCGTCGGTTCCTCACAACGCTCCAACGGACGAGCGCGAGCGGCAGCGAGAGCTGAGCAAAAGCGGCGGGTACTGGCAATCGCGCGCTCGTTGTACCTCACCGGCTCGACCAGGACACGACGCAAATCCTGCCGATGGCATTTTGTAGAGTATACTCCGTGGTGAAATACTCTACAACGCGCTGCCTTCTCGGCCATGGAGATCCGAGAGGTGCTGGCGCTCAACTTGAAACGGCTGCGGCAGGCGCAAGACCTGTCTCAGGAGGAGCTGGCGCATCGCGCCGAGATCGATCGGACCTATGTCAGCGCTCTCGAGCGCTGCGTCCACGCCGCCTCGATCGACGTCGTCGACAGGCTCGCGACCGTGCTCGGGGTCGAAGCTGCCGACCTGCTCCAGAGGCCTTCGGCATCGCCAGACGACGACGTCGCTTCGGCTGAATAGCGCGGTGTCCGCGCAGGCGCCCTCCGCCACGCGGCTCTCCCCTTCCGTTCCTTCTTCGCGCGCCGAAGAGCTCGGCGCGCGCCTTGCGCGGCCGCTCTTGCGGCCGAGTGGCCGCGAGCGCCCCGCCGCCGTAGGCGGGGCGCCGCCGGGCCGGCGCGTCAGTCGCTGACGCGGCGCGACCAGATGAGCGAGAGACCGTCCTCGCCGTCGACCTCGACGAGCGAGGCGTAGATCGGGCTCGCGAAGCTCGGATCGTCGAGCTTGACCGAGAGGTACTCGCGGCCCTCGGCCGAGGTCTTCTTCCAGGCGGCGCCGAACTCGGTCCGGCCGGCGAAGATGCGGAAGTCGGGGGCCTTCTCGTTCGTCTTCTCGACCGGCGCGATCCGCGCCTTGACGTTGAGGGTCAGCGTCTTCACCGCGCCGGTGTAGTCGCCGTTCTCGGACTTCTTGAAGGTGCCGATGGTCGCCATGGTGATCTCCTGTCTCGGTTCCGGGTCGCGCCGATCGCGGCCTCGATGGCGATCGAACGGCCGGGGGCGATCGGACCGCACCGCCACGCGGCCGCAGCGAAGCGGAGGACGGCGCAGCGGCGACTTTCTTGTCCCGCGAGGAATGCCGCGCTTCGAGACCCCGCTCGCGGGGCGCGCGGCAGGGGAAGAAAGTCGACCGGCCGCCGTTGCGGGCAGACGATCGAGGCGCAGCCGCCCCTCGGCCAGATTCGCCCATTCGAGATCCGCGTGGTGCGCCCCGGACGGAGCGCCAGGAGACGTGGCGGACTCTCGCCCCGCAAGAGCCCGAAGCGACCCGGCGTGTGAAGACCTGCGCCGTCGCACCGACGGCGACGGATCGCGTCGATCGAGAAGCGCCTTCGTGCCCTCGCTTCGTGATTTCCGGTCGGACCTGGTGTGCATGGAACGGCCGGGTCGAGACCCACACTCGGTCGTGCTCGACGATTCGGTGGGTCTCTATGCTCGATCGTCCAGAACACGAGTGGGACGCATGCCGCGGAAGTCGAACAGCGGGATGCCGAGCGCTCGTGCCTTGTCGGCGAGGTTGTCGGTGACGCCGGAGCCCGGGAAGACGACGACGCCGATCGGCATGGTCTCGATCAGCTGGTCGTTGCGCTTGAACGGGGCGGCCTTGGCGTGACGGGCCCAGTCGGGCTTGAAGACGATCTGTGGCACCTTGCGGGTGTCAGCCCAGCAGGCGGCGATCTTCTCGGCCCCGCGCGGTGTGCCGCCGTGTAGGAGGACCATGTCGCGGTGCTTGGCATGGACGCGGTCGAGCGCGGTCCAGATGCAGTGGTGATCGTTGAAGGTGACGCCACCCGCGAAGGCGATCTTGGCGCCGGTCGGCAGCAGGACCTCGGTCTCGGCGCGCCGACGCGCCATCAGGAAGTCGCGGCTGTCGATCATCGCGGCCGTGAGCGTGCTCCGGTTGACCAGTGACCCGGTGCGCGGTCGCCAGGCGTGGCCGGTGTGAACCTCGAACAGTTCCGCGGCCGTTTCGCGCATGAACTCGAAGCTGTTGCGTCGCTCGATCAGGGTGAGGCCCTGAGCGAGCAGGTGCTCGAGCTCGACGGATCGGACCTCGGAGCCGTCCTGCTCGTGCTGGCTTCGGCGCTGGCCGGCCTCGTTGGCATCGAGCTGGCGCTGTATGCGATCGATGCCGCGATGGAAGACGTTCACGACCGACCAGAGCAGATCGAGCAGATCGGGCTCGAGACGGGTGTCGCCGAGCGTCGCGACGAAGGCGTCGAACACGTCGGCGAGGGCGCCGCGCAGGCGGTCGGCATCGGGAAGCGGTCGCGGGTCGGGGTCGTCCTCGAAGGGGCGATGACCGTGAAGCTGCAGCTCGTCGAGAAGACGGGCGGTCGGTGACGCGGCGTGGTTCGGTTCGAAGTCGTCATGAATGAGCCGATCGTCGGTCATGGCTCGGGTCTCTCGTCGGGTGGCCGCGCCCATCGCGGCCTTCACGGCGATCCCCCGCCGGGAGCGGCGCGGGCCTGCACCCGGAGGGCCGCAGCGAAGCGGAGGACGGCGGAGCGCGCTCGTGCCTGTCGGAGAGGGCCACGTCGGATGCCGCGCGCAGCCGTTGCGGGCCCGCGCCGATTCCGGCCCGATCGCCCTCTGGAAGGCCGCGGCGCGGCCCGCCCGGCTCATGATCCGCACCGCTGGCCGGGGATGGCGATGACGATGCAACCGACCGCTCAGGACCGGCACGCGGCGAATCGCGTGGTGTCTTCGGGCATGAGCTGGCGACGGAGCGAAGCAGCGAACCCGATCGGGCCGAGAAGACGCAGGTCGACGTTGAAGTCGTTCTTCGTCGGGCTGAGCACGGCCGTCGCGATCCCGATCTCCTCGGCGCGGTCGCGGAGTGTCTGCGCGGCACGGCGCCCGGCAGCGTCGTCGTCCTGCGCGACGTAGAGGTGCCGGATGGTCGGCGGCAGGATCACGGCGGCGAGGTGGTTGGCCGACAGCGCGGCGATCAGCGGCATGTGCGGGAGTGCGCAGCGGATCGACAGCATGGTCTCGATTCCCTCGCCCGCAATGAGAACGTCGGCGACGTCACCGAACCGAACGCCGCTGCCGAGGAGATGCCCCATGGCGCGGCGAGGTGTGGCGAGTGGCGCCTTGCCGGCGCCGTCGTGAGCGAGCCAGGTGCGATGGACGCCGGTGATCGTGCCGTCGAGATCCGTGATTGCAGCGAGCAATGCCGGCCAGGTCTCGTAGGGACTGTTCTCGGTGGCGCGATGGAAGCAGCGTGGGTGAAATCGGAGCGCCGGAAGGTCGCCCAGATCGCCGATGCCGCGGGCGCGGAGATAGACCTCGGCGAGCGTGCCCCGGATCGGTCGCCCCATGGCGAACAGGCGCCGGGCGGATTCAGGAGAGCCGGCTGGCGTCTGTGGCAAGGGTGGGGCGGGTGCCGGGCGAGGCAGGCTGAGGAACCGGCGTGCTTCGTCGAGCACGTCCGGGACTTCGGTGAGCCGGCAGTTGCGCGCGATGAGGTCGAGGAGATCGCCGTGCTCGCCGGTCGCCGCATCGGTCCACTTGCCGGCGGCGCCCTTGCCGCCGTCGGACCCGTGCAGCCGGACATAGAGGCTCCGGCCGGGGGTGTTCTCGACGTCGCCGACCACCCAGTAGCGGCCTTGGCGGCGGCCGTTCGAGAGGTAATGGCGACACACGGCCTCGGCGTCGCGCGCGAGTCGCCTGGCGAGATCGGCGGCGGGTCCGGGCATTGTTCGCCTCCAAAGAAGTGGCCCGCCGATGAGGCGGGCCGGAGGTCTCCTGGGTTTGTTATTCGGCGGCGATGCCCGCCGACGCCTCGGAGTCTTCCTCCTCGGCCGCCGATCGGTCCATGGCCGGTTCACCGCCGATTTCCGCCGATTGCGCTTCGCCGTCGGTGACCTCGACTTCGGGACTCACGACGACGTCCTGCCCCGGCGTGCGCAGCGGCTCCGGAACCCAGCTCGTCCCCACGAGCAGCGCCTCCGCGGCGCTCGCCATCTCGGGCTTCTTGAGGTGGGCGATGCGGTCGGCCGCCGCCCTGCCCTTCGCCTCGCGTACCGCTTCGAGGATGCGGCCCTTGGTGACACGGCCGAGATAGGTGTCGACTGTCGGCCGCCATCCGACCGACGCCATGTCGAGGCCGACCATCTCGGCGAGGCGATCCGCGTGGGCGATCGCCTTGGGCCGCCGGTTCCAGCTCTCGTGCACGGCGTTGACGGTGAGCGAGACGCAGTGCGCGAACAGCGCCCGCCGGCTGTCGTGATCGAAGCCGGCGAGCCCGTCCCACAACGCGCTGGAGTCCTTCGGGAGCTGGGCGGACCACGCCGCATGCCGGGCGTCGATGGCCTGCGCCGACACGGTGTCGGCGAGACCGGGGGCCTGGCTGCCGAACATCGCGCTCTTCGGCTCGATCTCCAGGCAGGAGTCGAGGCCGTAGCGGTAGAACAGCTTCAGGCACAGGACATGGAGGGCCGCCAGGAAGGCGGCATCCGGGTCGTTGCCGAGCGCATCCCGCAGCGCCACAGTGCGGTGCGCGGTCAGGTCGGTGAGCAGCCGGTCGGGAAGCGTCCGCACGCCCTCGTCGTCCTCCGGCTCGGGCGCCGGGTCCCCGCCGACGGCCGGATCGGTGGCGGAGGCCGCCGCTTCGACCTTGCTCGCGCCCGTCGTGTCGGGCTCGGGCTCGCCGGAGGAGACGGCCGGCGGCTCGTCCTCGCGACGGACAAACCCGCGCTCGATGCGCAAACCGCCCGCCCCGTCGATGCTGACGAAGGCCCCGGCGCGGGTGATCTCGGCCGGGTCGTAAGCCATGGGGCGGTCGTCGAAGGCCGCGAGCGCGGTCTCGAACGCGGCGAGCCGCTGGTCGACCTCCTCGGGGATGCGGTCCGCGTCGGCATAGGCTTGCTCGAGCCCTTCGTACTCGGTCCGCAGCGCATCGCAGGCGCTCGCCTCCTCCTCGGTGAGCGACCGCTGCTGGCCGATCAACCGGCGAAGCCCGTAGGTGTGGCCATACGGGAAGTCCGGCGCGACCTCGACCCAGGCCCAGCCCTCGGCGCGAACGGCATCCGCCTCCCGATCCAGCTTTTCGGTGGCGAGCCGGTCGAGCAGCGCCGGGTCCTGCAGCCAGCCGCCCTCGTCGGACTGGAACAGGTCGCGCAGGACGATGCCGCCGGCCGCCTCGTACGCCTCGAAGCCGACGAACTGCGCCCGCTTGTCGGACGCACGCACCGCCCCTTCGGTGAGCAGGCGCCGGATCTGATACGGCTCCTTGGAGAAGGACCGCTGCACCGCCTCCCAGACCTGCTCCTGGCGGGCGTGATCGGGATTGATCGTGAACGCCATCAGCTGCTCGAGCGTCATGCCGTCCTCGGCATAGACGTCGAGCAGCGCCGGCGACACCGCGGCGAGGCGGAGCCGCTGGCGCACGACACCGACCGAGATGAAGAAGGCGGCCGCGATCTCCTCCTCGGAGCGCCCCTTCTCCCGCAGCGTCAGGAACGCCCGGAACTGGTCGAGCGGGTGGAGCGGCGCGCGCTGTACGTTCTCGGCGAGGCTGTCCTCCTCGGGCGTCCCGTCGATCCGGATGACGCACGGCACCGGCGCGGTGCGGGCGAGCCGCTTCTGCTTCACCAGCAGCTCGAGGGCGCGGTAGCGCCGGCCGCCGGCCGGGATCTCGAAGATCCCCGTCTCCGCGCCGGTCTCGTCGACGATCGGCCGGACCGTGAGGCTCTGCAGCAGGGTCCGACGGGCGATGTCCTCGGCGAGCTCTTCGATCGAAACGCCGGCCTTGATCCGCCGGACGTTGGACTGGCTGAGCACCAGCTTGTTGAACGGGATGTCGCGCGACACGCTGAGCGTGAGCTTGGGACCAGGCTTCGCCATGATGCTTCTCCACGACGGCCGGCCGGAGACCTCTCTCTCCGACCTCCAACCGTCATGGATCGGCTCGCCGACCTCTCACTCGCGCAGCGACGCGGCATCCGCGGGAGCCGCGATGTTGAACACCTCCGCCCCGGCGTCCCGATACGCCTCCGCGAGCACGGCGAGCGGGACGTAGGAGAACGCGTGCCACGGCTTCGGGCTCGGATCCTCGCCGACCGCCGGCATCGGTCCCCTGACGGCGAGGCGCACGACGTCGTCGAACGGAACCGTCCGGCTGTCGATGACCGGCAGGCCCGCAGCGATGCAGCAGGCCTTCACATGATCGCAATCGTAACCGCTGAGCGTGGCGCCCCGCGCATAGTGGATCGTGAACCCACCACGGTCGATCGACAGATGTCCGCCCTCGGTGCACAGGGCGCTCTCGATATACTCGGCGTAATCGAACTCGTCCGAACCATCCCGTTTGCTCATCGTCGTGCCTCCGCGACGGATGCCACGACCTGTCGCGGCGCTGATCCGTCACGACGCAGACGGCCACCCTCGGACCGAGAGCGGCCGTTCCTGTGGTGCGGCTTCGAAGGGTCAGATCGGGTCGGCGTGCTCGTGACCAGTGAGATGACGATCCGGAGCCGAAATGGAGCCGCGAGCGTCGAGGTCCGGCTGAAAGGCGAGCAGATAGTCCGCGGCCTTGGACGCGGCCGAAGCGGCCCGGACGATGGCGCGGTTGTCCTCCCGCATCACCTCGAGCCAGGAACCGAGATAGTCTGCGTGTCGCACGGTCGGCACGATGCCGAGCGACGCGCATGTGAACGCCGCCGTCATCTCGGCGACGAGCTCCTCCTGGGCGTACTTCTTCGAGCCGAAAGATCCGGAAAGGTCGCGGGCCAGCCGGTGCTTGGCGCCCGACCAGTGACCGAGCTCGTGCAGCGCGGTCCGATGCCAGTTCACCGGCTCGAAATAGGACTGCGGCGGCGGCACCCTGACGATGTCGGCCGTCACGTCGTAGAAGGCGCGATCGCCGCCGATCCTGATGTCCGCTCCGGTGGCGCGGATCAGGGCTTCGGCCTGTGGCAGGATCAGGCCGGTCTCGACCGGCGGAGCCGCTGCCGCGACCCCGTCCGGAAGGCCGTCGCACTGCTCGGCGTTGAAGACCGTGAACCGCTTGAGAAACGGGATGGCCTGCGCGTCCTCGCCGGTCTCGCGCGCCCGCTCGCGCTCGCGGTCGGGAACGAAGCGATCGGCGAACACCACCGTGGTCCCGCGCTCGCCCTTGCGGACGCTACCGCCGAGGGCAAGGGCCTGCCGGAAGGTGAGCCAGCTCTGCGACGAGAACCCGAGCGCGACGACAGCGCCCCACAGGATGAGCACATTGATGCCGGAGTATCGCCGTCCCGTCGATGCATTCTTCGGCATCGCGAGCGGCGCCCGCACCGCCGAGGATCCCCACGGCTGAACCCACGGCACGCGGCCGGTCGCGAGCTCGGCCATGATCCTGGTCGTGATCTCCTCGTAGAGGTTGGTCCGGTCCTTCGCGGTTCGGCCGCGAGCCGCGGCACTCGCCTGCATCCGGGTCATGGCGCATCCCCATGACGGGCCAGCCGAGAGCCTCTCTCTCAACCTCCAATCCCGTCACGGCGAACCCGCCGGGCTCTTCCTCTATCGCGACTCGCGCCAGATAGAGCGAGCAAGCTCCTCCATCCGGATTGCACGCCAGATGCTCCGGAAACGCTACGCGCCTGCCGAACGTCTTTCAATTTCCACGCCGTTGCGCTCTAAGAAGTCAATTCTACATAAAAGCGCTGGCAATCAGGATGGCAAACGGACCTGTTCCGGTATCCTCTACATCTGCCGACGACGGCATTGTCGCCGTCCCCCCAGCAACACTCGTCGCTCTTTCTCAATCAAAACAGCTGAAGCGAACTATCCGCCGGCCCGAGCTTCACCAAATGGTGCCTCTCGCTGACACCACGATTTACGAGATGGAGCGACGCGGCGAATTCCCTCGGCGATTCTACCTGACTCCGCGCTGCGTCGTTTGGGATTTAGCGGAGGTCGAAACGTGGATCGAGCAGCGCAGGCGAGCATCTGAGGCAGCTCAGATTAAGCGCGCTCCACACCCGAACGTTCGGCAACGCAAGGTGCGGCCTGTCCGAAGCTAGGCCGAGACTCCACAGGCGCCTCAGGTCCGAGATGCATCGAGGGTGGATACAGGATCGGCTGTCTTCGCCGTCCCTCTACCCAAGCGTCTATCATGTCCGCCCATTCCTGCAGCATGTGGCGCCGCTGCTGTTCGTACTCTGCCTTGTTATAGACGCCCCGTGAAGAATGCCCCTCCTCGTGGGCAAGACACTTTTCGATCCAATCACGATTGAATCCGAGCTCGTTTAACAGCGTGGATCCGGTACGACGGAGATCGTGCACAGTGAAGGGCTCGAGCGGGAGGTTCTCCTTGTTTGCGCGGGCGACCACCGCGGCCGTAACGCGATTGAAGGTCGCGCGCGACATCGGCGCGTCTGCGTCATAACGCGATGGCAGCAGGTATCGCGAATTGCCGGCGCATGTCTTGAGCGCGATCATGATATCGAGTGATTGTTGCGACAGGTACACGTTGTGAGCCCGCCCACGCTTCATTCGCTCCTTCGGAATCGTCCAAACCACATTCTTGAAATCGACCTCGTCCCATAAAGCATCCTGCAGTTCGCTCTTGCGCACCATGGTGAGCAGGATCAACCTGAGTCCGAGTCGAAGGGTCGGCAACGTCGGCACGTGCTCCAGCTGGTTCAACAAGATGCGGATTTCGGCCGGCGACAGCGCGCGATCCTTCGGCACGAAGGTCGCAATCGAAGCTGGTCGCACCTCGTCGGCCGGATTGGTTACCTTTTCACCGTGCAGGACCGCGAACCCGAAGATCTGCTTGACGATATCGCGGACGTGAACGGCGGTGGCCGGGGCGCCGCGGTCTTTCACCTTGGCGCAAAGTGCGCGCAGGTCATCGGGTGAGACCTCGTTCAGTAGTCGGTTCTTCCATACTGGTGCGATATCGCGATCGAAGATCGTACGGCGCATCGCGCGCGTACTATCGGCCATCGGAGCTTCTTTGAACCACCGCTCTCCAAATTCACCAAAGCTCTTTGCTTCCTTGAGACGGCGTTTCTCCCGCTGCTTTTCTTGCGCCGGTGATCGGCCCTCCGCCACTGCCCGGCGCGCCGCCATGCACAACTCGCGTGCCCGAGCCAAGCTAATGCCGTCCTGGCCATATCGCCCGACCGTCAGCGTCTCGCGGCGACTGTTCAGACGGTAGTCGTAGCGAAAGACGATCATGCCGGACGACTTCACAACCGCATACATGCCGTCACGGTCGGAGACCTTGTAGTCTTTGTCCCGTGATTTCAGCCGCTTGAGCGCAACGTCCGTAAGCATCGGCACACCCCCTCAACTAAAATACCGTCAGCCGAAAAGAAGGCCCAAAACGCCATTTTGTCTCTAATTTTCAGTTGTTTAGTTCGATGGAAAATACCGTCAACCGGTTCGGAGATCGACGGTATCGCTGAAATCGGCTCAAGGCAAGGCAATGCGCGCCGTCAAGCATACCGACATTTTGGGATGCTTGACGACGATAGTCCGCGATAGAACGTGAGTGGAATTATTCTTTTAAATCAGGCCATTGATCAATTTCGGCGACCGTTCTCGATAGTCGCCGAACGACCTCGGATCATTCCCACTCGATCGTGCCGGGGGGCTTCGACGTCACGTCGTAGACGACGCGGTTGACGCCTTTCACCTCGTTGATGATGCGGGTGGCGGCGTGGCCCAGGAACTTCATGTCAAAGGGGTAGAAGTCGGCCGTCATGCCGTCCGTCGAGGTGACGGCGCGCAATGCCACGACGTAGTCGTAGGTGCGGCCGTCGCCCATCACGCCGACGGTCTTGACCGGCAGCAGCACGGCAAAAGCCTGCCAGATGTCGTCGTAGAGGCCGGCGCGGCGGATCTCCTCGATGTAGATCTCGTCGGCATACCGGAGGATTTCCAGCTTCTCGGCCGTGATCTCGCCCGGGCAGCGGATCGCGAGGCCGGGCCCCGGGAACGGGTGGCGGCCGACGAAGACGTCGGGCAGCCCCAGCTCGCGGCCGAGCGCCCGCACCTCGTCCTTGAACAGCTCGCGCAGCGGCTCGACGAGCTTCATGTTCATGCGCTCGGGCAGGCCGCCGACATTGTGGTGCGACTTGATCGTCACCGACGGCCCGCCGGTCGCCGAGACGCTCTCGATCACGTCCGGGTAGAGCGTGCCCTGCGCCAGGAACTCGGCGCCGCCGAGCTTCTTGGCCTCCTCCTCGAAGATGTCGATGAAGGCCTTGCCGATGATCTTGCGCTTGTCTTCCGGGTCGGTGACGCCGTCGAGCGCCGCCAGGAACTGCTCGCGCGCCTTCACGTGGACGAGCGGGATGTTGTAGTGGCCGCGGAACATCGCGATCACGCGCTTGGCCTCGCCGCGGCGCAGCAGCCCGTGATCGACGAACACGCAGGTGAGCTGGTTGCCGATCGCCTCATGCAGCAGCACGGCGGCGACCGCCGAGTCGACGCCGCCCGAGAGGCCGCAGATCACCTTGCCGGAGCCGATCTGGGCGCGCAGCTTCTCGATCGCCTCCTCCTTGAAGGTGCGCATCGTCCAGTCGCCCTCGCAACCCGCGACCTTGCGCACGAAGTTGCGCAAGAGGAGCGCGCCGTGCGGCGTGTGCATCACCTCGAGGTGGAACTGGGTGCCGTAGAAGTGGCGGGTCTCGTCGGCGATGATCGCGATCGGGGCGTTGGGCGAGGTGCCGACCACCTTGAAGCCCTCGGGCGGGCGGGTGACGCGGTCGCCGTGGCTCATCCACACCGGATACTTCTCGCCGACCTGCCAGATGCCGTCGACCAGCAGGCACTCGTCGGTGACCTGCACCTCGGCGCGGCCGAACTCGCGGTGGTGGCCGCCCTCGACCAGGCCGCCGAGCTGGTGGGCCATCGCCTGCTCGCCGTAGCAGATGCCGAGGATCGGCACGCCGGCCTCGTAGAGCGACGGCGGCGGCAGCGGCGCCCCCTCCTCGTGCACCGAGGCGGGGCCGCCCGACAGGATGATGCCCTTCGGGCGCATCGCGGCGTAGGCCTCGGCCGCCTTCTGGTAGGGCACGATCTCGGAATAGACCCCCTCCTCGCGCACCCGGCGGGCGATGAGCTGGGTGACCTGGGAGCCGAAGTCGACGATGAGGATCTTGTCGTGTTTCATGGCGCTCGGGTTAGCGGATCGGGGGCTCCGCCGCAATCCGGGCCGCCCGCAACCCACGGTGAAATCGTGGGCGAAGCGACGTCTCGCTCCGTCGTGCTCGCTCCTTCGTAATAGTCCCGAAAGGCGGACCGGCGATGATCCGGGTGACGAGCGCCCGTCCCGCGCGCGAAGCGAGCCTGCCATGCCTGTGTCCCCGGCCGTCGCCCCCCCCTGCCCCGACGAGGGCGCCGATGCGGAGGCCCGCCGCCGCGCCCTGTTCCTGGAAAGCCCCGCCCAGCGGCTTCAGCGCATCGCGCTCGGCACGGCCTGGTCGCTGAAAGGCCCGCGCGCCGCCGGATTGCCGGCGCTGCTGGGGCTGTGGGCGCGCGACCTCCTCGGTCGGCCCGACGGCCTGCCCGATCCGGACCGTACCGTGAACCCGTTCGGGGTGTGCGGCATCGTCCACGACGCCTCGCCCGCGACGCTGACGGCGGCCTATGGGCGCGGCCTGTTCCCGTTCGCCCATGTCGGGCCGCTGAAATGGATTTCGCCCACCGAGCGCTGCATCCTGCTGCTCGACGAGCTGCACATCGGGAAAAACCTGCGCCGGCAGTTGCGGCAGGGCCGCTACACCGTCACGTTCGACCGCGACTTCGAGGGCGTGATCACGGCGTGCGCGAGCCCCCGCAAGGGTCGCTGGCATCTCACCTGGATCACGCCGCGCATCATGCGGCTCTATGCCGAGGCGTTCGACGCCGGCCATGTCCACTCCTTCGAGGTGTGGAACGCGGCGGGCGAACTCGCCGGCGGCGGCTACGGGCTGGCGGCCGGCGGGGCTTTCTTCACCGAGTCGCAGTTCTCCAGGGAATCCAACACCTCGAAGATCGGCTTCACGGTGCTGCACTGGCATCTGGCGCGGTGGGGCTTCGCTTTCGACGACGGCAAGTGGCCGACCCCGTCGCTCCTCGACATGGGATTCCGCACGGTGCCGCGCAGCGAGTTCCGCGCCCTGCTCGCCGACGCCGCCACGCGCCCCGGCAAGCCGGGTCGCTGGAGCGTCGAGACCGACCTCGCCACGGTCGCGGCCTGGCAGCCGGGCGGCACGGCGAAGGCCGAGAAGGATTGAGGCCCGTGTCCCGGGAGCCGCGTCAGGCGGCCCGGGCCGCGATTCTGGCGATCTCCTCGCGCTTCGCCGCGGCGGCGATCTTGAGGTCGTAGGCGGTCTGCAGGTTCATCCAGAACTCCGGCGTCGTCCGGAAGAACGCCGCGAGCCGCAGCGCCGTGTCGGGCGTGATCGCGGTCTGCTCGGCCGCCAGCCGCTCGATCCGGGTCCGCGGCACGTCGAGCTTCTTGGCGAGCGCGCCGGCGCTCATCGCGAGCGGCACCAGGTAGTCCTCGCGCAGGATCTCACCGGGATGGACGGGGGGCAGGATGCTGGACAAGTCGGCCTCCGGGCTCAGTCGTGATAGTCGACGATCTCGACCTGCTCGGGGCCGGAGTCGGTCCACACGAAGCAGATCCGGAACTGGTCGTTGATCCGGATGGAATGCTGCCCGGCGCGATCGCCGACCAGCGCCTCAAGGTGATTGCCCGGCGGCGAGCGCAGATCGCCGAGTCCGACCGCTTGATCGAGCATCGTCAGCTTGCGAACGGCGCGGCGCACCAGATCGGCCGGAAACCCTTTGGCCGCCCGGCCGGAGGCGATCCTCCTGGTCCGCGCGTCGCGGAACGAGCGGATCATGTTTGTATCATGCCATGATACAAACGGAGCCGCAAGACGGACGCTCCGGGAGGCGCGTCACCCCTCCCGGCGCAACATGCTGACGAAAAACCCATCCGTGCCGGTGCGGCGGGGGGTCATCAGCAGCCCTTCGGGAACGGTCAGGACCGAGTCGAGGAAGGCCGGCGCCTTGTCGCCCAGCACCGCGACCGTCTCCTGCGCCGGCACGAGGGCGAAGCCGGGGTGGCGGGCGAGAAACGCCTGGATCTGGTCGGTGTTCTCGTCGGCCAAGAGCGAGCAGGTGACGTAGACGATGCGGCCGCCCGGCCGCACCAGGCCGGCGGCGCGGTCGAGCACGGTCCTCTGCTGAGCCAGGCGCTCGGACAGCGAGCCCGGCCGCATGCGCCACTTGGCGTCGGGGTTGCGGCGCCACGTCCCGGTGCCCGTGCAGGGCGCGTCGACCACCACCAGGTCGGCGCGGCCGGAGAGATCGTCGAGCACGTCGACGTCGGGGCGCGGCGTGCGGACCTGGACGTCGCGCACCCCGGCGCGCTCCAGCCGGGCATGGATCGGCGCGAGGCGGCGCATGTCGAGGTCGGTGGCGTAGAGCTGGCCCTTGTTCGCCATGCTGGCGGCGAGCGCCAGCGTCTTGCCGCCGCCGCCGGCGCACAGGTCGATCACCTGCTCGCCTGGTCGCGCCGCGGCCAGCAACGCCGCGACCTGCGAGCCCTCGTCCTGCACCTCGATCTGGCCCTTGATGAAGGCGGGCTCGGCATGCACGGGCGGGCTCTTGGCGTCCGCCCCGATGGCGACGCGCAGGCCGACCGGCGACCACCGGGTCGGCTGCGGCTTCAGGTGCGCGAGCTCGGCCAACAGCTTGTCACGCAGGGCATTCCTGTCGCTGTCCTTCGACGCGGCGAGGGTGTTGACCCGCAGATCGAGCGGCGCCCGGTGCGCCAGCGCCCGGCCCTCGGCGACCCGATCGTCGCCGAACACCCGGGCGAGCGGCAGGTCGAGCCACTCCGGATAGTCGCCGGCGACATGGGCGGGCGCGTCGGCGATCGCCCCGCCACCATCGGCCGCGGCGGAAAGCGCCGCGCGCTCGTCCGCGGTCAGAGGATCCGGCGCGAAACGGCCGCCATCGAACAGCTTTTCCAACGCCGCCAGATCGAGGCCGCGGTCCAGCCGCAGCATCCCGAGCATCGCGGCCCGCGGCGTCTGAGCGCCGAGCAGATGGGCTGCCGAGGCCTTGCGGCGGAGCGCGTCATAGACGAGGCCGGCGATCGCCGCGCGGTCGCCCGACCCGGCGAAGCGGTGCGACAGGCCCCAGTCCTTGAGAGCGTCGGCGGCGGGACGGCGGCGGGCCTCGATGTCGGCGAGAACCTCGGTGGCGGCGGAGATGCGAGCTGAAGGCGTCATGCGCCCCTGTCCCACACCGGGGGCCGAATATCCAGCACCGACCCGCGCCGGACCGGATCGCGGTCGGCCCAGCATATTGACAGCTTACTGTCGTTATGATCGTATCCTGTCATGTCAGGACGCTTCCACGAGACCCAGACTCCCGAGGGCGACGCCCTCACCGCGCTCATGCTGGAGACCTTCCGGCTCAACGGCCGCCTGCTCGCCGCCGGCGACCGGCTGGTCGCGCCGATCGGGCTGACCAGCGCGCGCTGGCAGGTTCTCGGCGCCATCGCGATGGCCGGGCGCGGCGCTCCGGTCGCCCACATCGCCCGCGACATGGGCCTCACCCGCCAGTCGGTGCAGCGCGTCGTCGACGTGATGGCGGCCGAAGGTCTGGTCGGCTTCGCCGCGAACCCACACCACCGCCGCGCCAAGCTGGTCGTGCTGACGGCGCACGGCCGCGCGACCTACGACGCCGCGATCCTGCGCCATGTCGGCTGGTCGAACGGCCTCGCCGACGGCCTCGTCGCCGACGGCCTGTCGGCGAACGACATCGTCGGCGCCACCGCGCTCATGCGCACCCTGGTGGCGCGGCTCGAGGCGGCGCTCGCGCCTGGCGCCGAGACCGGACCGCAGGCCGAGCCCGACGCCGGACCCGAGCCCAGTCCCGGCGCGGGTGGCGAGGCGGCTCCGAGCACGGCGTGACCCGATTCATTGCGACAGACGGAGATTGCGATGTCCGCGACCGACACTCGCCCGGCCCCCGCCGGCGCCCTGCCCGTCGTCCACGGCCTCGCCGGGACGGCCGCGTTCCTGACCATCCTGACCTTCTGGACCACCACGGTCTGGTCGGAGCTGCTCGCCGATCTCGCCACCGTGGCGGCCGTCAAGCAGGCGATCGCCTGGGCGCTGCTGCTGCTGGTGCCCATCCTCGCCGTCACGGGCCTGTCCGGGCTGCGCCTCGCCGGCGGCGCCACCGCCCAACCGAATGCCGCCCGGCCGAACGCCGCCCGGCCGCTTCCCCCGCCCGCGATCCGCGCCAAGCTGCGCCGCATGCCGATCGTCGCCGCCAACGGCGTGCTGATCCTGGTCCCCTGCGCGATCACCCTCGCCGTGCTGTCGGCGCGTGGGGACTTCGGATCGACCTTTCAGGCCGTGCAGGCGCTGGAGCTCCTGGCCGGCCCCGTCAATCTCGCCCTGATCGGCCTCAGCATCCGCGACGGCATCCGGCTGGCGGGTCGACATAGGCCGTCGGCGAGGTGACCCGGCACAGCGTCCCGCGCGCGTGCCTTTGCGGTTCACCGTCGGATCGAGCGCGTCGACAGCCCGGACGCCCCGCGAGGCCCGTTCGCTCCCGCGCCGAAGCACGAAGCCCCCGATCGTGTCGAGCTCGGACGCTCGAAAGCCGAGTGTCCGGACACGGCTGGTGTGTCGAGCGATTGCACATCCGCGGAAATCATCGCGGGACCGCCGCAAGGCCGGGCGGGCGCTCAGAGCACCGCTCCACCGACGATTGCCGCACCCCTGAGAGTTCACACCAAACAATTGACGTTCAAAAGAAAAATTTGGAGCGGGTGAAGGGAATCGAACCCTCGTCATCAGCTTGGAAGACTCCCGAAAAGCTGAACCAGATCAATGCGTGTCGAGACAATTTCGATGGCTCAGAAGCAGCCAAATCGCCCGAAAGTTCAAACCTCTCGCGACCGAAAAGCTTCTACTTTCGCGAGAAGACAGCAGTTGCTGCTCCGGGACCGCCGACCGCTGTCCTAAGCGGGCTGCGCGAGCCCTGCCACGTCTGCGCAGTGGTTCCCTGCCCGGCCTGCTCCGAGTGCCACCCCTCTTCGACCCGGCCCCCAGGGCAGGTCTGGATTTGCAGACCATCACCGTTCGAAATCTTCCACACCCGCTGAAGCAGCGCGCCCGGTACGCCAGCGGCGAGCCGCTGGCCGACAGCCGCATTACCCTGCATCCCCCAACAAACCAGCCGAGGCATCATGAGCAAAGCGACCCAGATAAAACGCGAGTACTCGTGCGTCTGCACAGTCACCATCGTCGCCAGCACACATGCAGAGACACGCGAAAAAGCGAAACGCAAGCTAAGTGACATATTGTTCGGCGTGGTGAAGCGCGATGTGCAAGTCGAGGATGGACGATTCTTTCTTCTAGAGTCTGATTCGGATGGGGTGAAGTCTACGGTCGCTCGCATGTCTATAGGCAAAATCTCGCCGCAGTCGCACAATGAACTCGAGCAAGAGCTCGCAGGTCATCCGGTCGCTGATGATTGGTAAGCGGTCTTCTTTC
>NZ_JBEOMB010000131.1:0-1053 GCF_046000175.1 Rhodoplanes sp. SY1 | reverse complement strand
TAGAGCGTTTTTCGTTGGGGCTGAATCGCAGGGGATTCCCTGGACGGGTGGGCTGGGAGAGTCTGTCGACATTGATTCGTCGGGGAAGAGACGATCGATGTCACGAGCCTATTCGACTGACCTGCGCGCACGGGTGATCGAGGCCGTCGCAGCGGGAGCGTCACGACGGGAGGCCGCGGAGCGCTTCGATGTGAGCGTCAGCTCGGCGGTACGGTGGCTGCAACGCTGGCGCGACGAGGGCAGTGCGCGCGCCAAACCCTCCGGAGGGAGCCGATCGCCCCTGGAGAAGCACGCGGACTGTCTGCTGGGCTTGATCGCCGAGCAACCCGACCTGACTCTCGAGGAGATCGTGTCGGAACTTCGGAAGCGGCGGCTGCCGGGCAGCGTCAGCGCGGTGTGGCGGCTGCTCGATCGGCACGGCATCACGGTCAAAAAAAACGCTGCACGCCGCCGAGCAGCATCGGCCTGATGTCGCCGGCGCCCGTCGTCGCTGGATGCGCGAGCAGGGTCTGCTCGATCCCGCCCGACTGGTTTTCATCGACGAGACCGCGGTCACGACCAGCATGGTTCGGCTGCGGGGCCGCAGCCCGCGCGGCGAGCGCCTGCTCGCCTTCGCCCCGCACGGGCACTGGAAGACCATCACGCTGGTGGCCGGGCTGCGGCGAAGCGGCATGGTGGCGCCCTGCGTGATCGACGGAGCGATGAACGGCGAAACCTTCCTGGCCTATGTCGAGCAGTGCCTGGTCCCCACGCTGCGGCGCGGCGACACCGTGATCATGGACAATCTTCCGACCCACAAGGTGCGCGGCGTCGTGGACGCCATCGAATCCGTTGGTGCGACCTTGCGCTACCTGCCGCAGTACTCCCCGGACCTCAATCCGATCGAGCAGGTCTTCAGCAAGATCAAAGCTCTGCTGAGGAAGGCAGCGGAGCGAACCGTGCCAGGCCTCCAGCGTCGGATCAGAACCATCCTGCGCACCGTCCACCCACGCGAGTGCAGGAATTTCATCCGGCACGCAGGCTATGAACCAACGTGAGCGAAAAACGGTCTAG
>NZ_JBEOMB010000130.1:0-19842 GCF_046000175.1 Rhodoplanes sp. SY1 | reverse complement strand
CCCAACGAAAAACGCTCTAGGCCACCGGATCGGCGACCGGCTGCTCCAGGAGTCGGCCCGCCGCCTGCGCGGCGCGATCCGCGACACCGACGTGCTCGCCCGCCTCGGCGGCGACGAGTTCGCCGTGGTCGTCTCGCCGGTCGAGTCCCGCGACGCGCTCGAGGCGCTGGCCGACCGGCTGGTCGAGACCATCGCCAAGCCCTGCGACATCGACGGCCACCACATCTGCCCGAGCGTCAGCATCGGCATCGCGGTCGGACCGCAGGACGGGCACGGCGCCGACGACCTGCTGATGGCGGCCGACCTCGCCCTCTACGCCGTCAAGGCCGAGTGCCGTGGCACCCACAAGTTCTACCATCCCTCCATGAACAAGGAGGTGAGCGACCGCCGCCATGTCGAGATGGACCTGCGCGAGGCGATCGCCCGCGACCGGCTCGAGCTGCACTACCAGCCGCTCGTCGACCTGAAGAGCGGCGCCATCACGGGCTTCGAGGCGCTCACCCGCTGGCGCCATCCCGACAACGGCATGGTGCCGCCCAACGTGTTCATCCCGGTCGCCGAGGACTCCGGCCTGATCCTGCCGCTCGGCGAATGGGCGCTCGCCGAGGCGTGCCGGCAGGCGGTACGCTGGCCCGAGCGCGTCAAGATCGCCGTCAACCTGTCGCCCGTGCAGCTCTCCGCCCCGAACCTCGTCGACATGGTCGAGCGCACGCTCGCGGCGACCGGCCTCGCGCCGGACCGGCTCGAGCTCGAGATCACCGAGCGGGTGTTCCTGGACGACAGCGAGAAGACGCTGCGGACGCTGCGTCGCCTCAAGCAGGCCGGCATCCGCATCGCCATGGACGATTTCGGCACCGGCTACTCGTCGCTCAGCTATCTGCGCAGCTTCCCGTTCGACAAGATCAAGATCGACCGCAGCTTCGTGATGGACCTCGACGACGGCTCCGACCGGATGGCGATCGTCCAGGCGGTCATCCAGATGGCGCGGGCGCTGGGCATGACCACGACGGCCGAGGGCGTCGAGACGCCGCACCAGCACGAGGTGCTCGCCGTGCTCGGCTGCGACGAGGCGCAGGGCTACCTGTTCAGCCGCGCCCTGCCGATCGACGAGATCGTCGGCCTGCTCGCCGACTGGCCGAAGCGCCGCTTCGTCGCCTGATCCGATCGCGGCCGCGCGTTCGCGACCGTGCGCCGTGCCGACGGTGCGCCGTCGCGGCGGCCGCTCAGCGGCCCGCCGGCACCGCCGGAACGCTGGCTTTCTGGATCGCCGTCCCGCATGCGTCGGCCTGTGCGGCGCGCTTGGCCCGCGCCTCGTGCCACAGCAGGAACAGTCCGGAGGCGACGACGACGGCGGAGCCGGCGAGCAGCGCCAGGGTCGGCTGGTCGTTCCACACCAGGAAGCCGAGCAGCATCGCCCAGACGAGGCTCATGTAATAGAAGGGCGAGACCGCCGCGGTGGGGCCGAGCGACAGGGCGCGCGTCCAGCAATACTGCTGGATCGTGTTCGCCACCCCCATGCCGACCAGCAGGCCCGCGTCGAACAGGGTCGGCATGCGGAAGCCGAACACCAAGAGGCCGGCGTGGCAGACCGACATGACGACGAGCTGCCACATCAGCAGCGTGTTGGGTGATTCCGTCTTGGTCATGCCGCGCACCGCGACCGTGACGCTGCCGTACATCACCGCGTTGCCGAGCGCGAAGAGGGCGCCGAGGGAGAGCGAGTCGGCGCCCGGCTCGGTGACGATCAGGACGCCGGCGAAGCCGACCAGCAGCGCCGTCCAGCGCGCCACGCCGGCCCGCTCGCCGAGCCACAGGACCGAGATCAGCGCCGCCCACAGGGGCGCCGAGAAGCCGATCGCGATGGCGCCGGCGATCGGCATCATCGACACGGCGAGCACCGTGAGGGTCTGCGAGATCGCCTGCGAGACGCCGCGCGCGACGTGCTGGCCGGGCTTCTTCGTCGCGAAGACGGCGAGGCCGGTGAACGGCAGCACGAACAGCGAGCAGACTAGGAGCGAGGAGAGCGAGCGGAACGCCATCACCTCGCCGACCGGATAGATCGCCACCAGCCATTTGGCGAGCGCGCTCGACACCGCGAACATCACGGTCGAGCCGACCATGAACAGGATGCCGAGCGGCACGTTGTCGACGCGCCGCGGGGCCGGGGCGGCCGACGCGCCGGCCGACGCCGCGGTGGGCCGGTCGGCCGGGTTGACGGCGCCGGCCACGGCGGTCGCCGGGAGAGCGGAGGCGGTCATCGTGGGATCCTCGTGGGGCGGGTCGAGGCGGGGCGCGGCGTCGGCCGGTTCGGTCGCTCGGCCGAACCGGCCGCAGCGCGGGCGTGGCGCCGGCGCCATCAGTCCGGCATGGCGTCGCTGCCGCGGCAGCGGCAGGCGTCGGGTCCGCACAGCTCCTGATCGGCGGGCAGGAACCACGGCTTGACGCTGAATCCGCGGCGCAGCGAGTACATGTAGAAGATCGGCATCCGGGCCGGGAACAGGCAGCGCAGCTTGCTGCCGTTGAAGGTGACGAAGACGGCACCCGGGAAGGCGAGCTCGACGGCGCGCTTCTCCACCATGTTCATGCGGTAGTAGGCGAGCGCGCCGGCCTCCGCGGATCCCTCGCCGCGATACCACTTGCCGGCGCTGGCGGCGAGGCTGTCCAGCACGTCGGCCGGCACCGGCGCGTCGAGGTCGGCCGGGATCACCGCGTCGCCGGCGTCGGCGACCACGCTGGACAGCCGGCAGGTCTGGAAGCCGCGCCGCGCCGCCTCGCCGGCGATCGCCCCGAAGTAGGCGTCGATGCTCTCCTCCGGATGGCCGTTATGGCGGGCGTGAGTGTCGGTGAGGATCAGGGTCACGGCGGCGCCCGGCCGATGCGCGTCGCGCACCCGCGCCACCATGCTTCCCACGTAGTCGAGGCACTCGACGTCCTCCGGACCGAGGCTGCAACGCGGTCCCTTGCCCCAGTACATCACGAAGCGCAGCGGCTCGGCGCGGCCGACCGCCGTGGCTGCCACCTGGAGCAGCAGATGCGGGTTCTCGGGCTGTTCGCGCTTGAACGCCCAGGTGTTGAAGGCGCGCAGCACGGTCTCGGCGGAGTGCTCGGGCGACGGCTGCGCCGGTGCCGCCTTCCGCTTCGTGCGGGCGGGCTGCGGGAACGGCGTCCGGCTCGGCGCGGCCCGATCGAAGGGCGAGGGGCCTGCGGTCCAGACGCATTCGAGGTTGCCGGACGCCGAGTCGGCGCCAGCAAGGACGGTGCTGCGGAACATGTCCCTCTCCATTTGCGGGTGAGGGTTAATATTCGTTAAGACTTCGTCATCGTCAATTTGAATTAAACTTTCATAAAATTTTAGCGAATGTTAACCTTAACGGCCAGGTAAGTCGCTGCGGGATCGTCAATCTCGATACGCGCGACGTGAAAATTGTGCGGTCTCGACACCAAGTCGTTTGGGCTAGGCCCGAATTCGCGCTCTCGTGATGCGGTAATACTGTAATATTCTGTGCCGTAGGGTCGCAGGTCTGGTCCGGTGCAAGCAGTCCGAGCGTCTGCCCGCTGCGGTCGTCGTCAATCGGTCGATCGACGCCCGTGAGGCGTGACGCCATGGGGAGTGACGCCCATGGGGAGAGAGGGCGTCGCTCGTGCTCCTCCACGCCGGCGCCCGCAGCCATGCCGCGTCGTGGTCCCGGTCTGCGTTCCCGGAAATGCTCGCGACCTTGACGATGGGGGCGCCGCGGTGGTCTTGTAACTAGACAGTTACTTGCCGCCCGTTTCGGCTTCGCGGCTTCGCCTTCGTCCCGCCCGCCTGTTCACGCCATGCGAGACATGCCAATGGCCAGCGACGAGCTCGTCCGCGTCGGATTCGCCGACGCGCCGCCGGAGCACGCGACGGAGCAGGGACGCACGCAGATCATCGACGGCGGGCCCCGCGCGGCGGCCGCCCCGGCCGTCGCCACCGGTCGAGGAGACTGACGACATGGCACCCCAATCGGCACACGATCGCATGACCGTCCTGACGGCCATGATGGACCAGGGCGTGATCCCGGTGTTCTACCATCCGGACGTCGAGGTCTGCAGGAACGTCATCCAGGCCTGCGCCGACGGCGGCGCCAAGTGCATCGAGTTCACCAACCGCGGCGACTTCGCCTCGCAGGTGTTCCTCGACGTCGCTCGCCACTTCGCCAAGGCCGATCCGAGCGTGATCATGGGCGTCGGCTCGGTCGTCGACGCGCCGACCGCCGGCATCTACATCGCCAACGGCGCCAAGTTCGTGGTCGGCCCGCTGCTCAATCCGGACGTCGCCAAGGTCTGCAATCGCCGAAAAATCCCCTACAGCCCGGGCTGCGGCACGATGTCGGAGATCAGCATGGCCGAGGAGCTCGGCTGCGAGATCGTGAAGATCTTCCCCGGCGACATCGTCGGCGGCCCGGCCTTCGTCAAGGCCGTGCTGGCGCCGTGCCCGTGGACGCGGCTGATGCCGACCGGCGGCGTCGACGCCTCCGAGGCGTCGCTGCGCGCCTGGTTCGAGGCCGGCGTGGTGTGCGTCGGCATCGGCTCCAACCTGATCACCAAGAAGTTGCTCGAGGCGAAGGACTACAAGGGCATCGAGACGCGGGTGCGCGACACCATCGCGCTGATCCGTTCGATCCGCGGCAAGTGATTCATTCGCTGAAACGACAATCCGGGACGAAGACCATGAGCGAGATTCTGAAGATCCGGCCCGCCTCCGAGACGAAGTGGGACTGCTGTTCGTTCGGCGAGGTGATGCTGCGCTTCGATCCCGGCTTCGGCCGGGTGCGCAACGCCCGCTCGTTCCAGGTGTGGGAGGGCGGCGGCGAGTACAACGTCGCCCGCGCCATGCGCAAGTGCTGGGGCAAGCGCGCGACCGTCGTCACGGCGCTGCCGCAGAACGACCTCGGCTGGCTGGTCGAGGACTTCATCATGCAGGGCGGCGTCGACACCTCGCACATCCTGTGGCGCGAGTTCGACGGCATCGGGCGCAACACCCGCGTCGGCCTCAACTTCACCGAGAAGGGTTTTGGGGTGCGCGCCGCGCTCGGCTGCTCGGATCGCGGTCATTCTGCCGCGTCGCAGATCAAGCCCGGCGAGATCAACTGGGAGAAGCTGTTCGGCGAGGAGGGCGTGCGCTGGTTCCACACCGGCGGCATCTTCGCGGCGCTCGCCTCCAACACCTCGGAGGCCGTGATCGAGGCGGTCGAGACCGCGCGGAAATACGGCACGATCGTCTCCTACGACCTCAACTACCGTGCGTCGCTGTGGAAGAGCCAGGGCGGCAAGGCGGGCGCGCAGAAGATCAACCGCGAGATCGCCAAGTATGTCGACGTGATGCTCGGCAACGAGGAGGATTTCACGGCCTGCCTCGGCTTCGAGGTGGAGGGGCTCGACGAGCACATCTCGGCGATCGATCCCGTCAACTTCAAGAAGATGATCGCCACCGCCGTGAAGCAGTATCCGAACTTCAAGGTGGCGGCGACGACGCTGCGCAACGCCAAGACCGCGACCTTCAACGACTGGGGCGCCATCATCTGGGCAGGCGGGCAGTTCTACGAGGCGCCGATGCGCGAGAACCTCGAGATCTACGACCGCGTCGGCGGCGGCGACGGCTTCGCCTCCGGCCTCGCCTACGGCTTCCTGGAGGGCAAGGGCCCGCAGGCGGCGGTCGAGTACGGCGCCGCCCACGGCGCGCTCGCCATGACCACGCCGGGCGACACCTCGATGGTCAACGTCAAGGAGGTCGAGGCGATCATGAAGGGCAAGGGCGCCCGGGTGATCCGCTGACGCCGAAGCGGAACGCGCTCTCGCATTCTCGCGGGAGCGTTTCCCCATGGTCATGGCCGGGCTTGTCCCGGCCATCCACGTCTGCTCGTGTTGCATCGACCGACGATCGTGGATGGCCGGCACGAGGCCGGCCATGACGAAATTCAGAGACAGGCCAAGAGGGGGCGAACGCTCATGAAGATCGACACCGCACTCACGCCGAACGACCTTCTGCCGGCGATCCGCCGCATGTGGGATCTCTCGGCCGGCAAGATCACCTCCATCGACCGCACCATGGACCGCGCCTCCGGCGCGCCCGTCCACACGGTGGCGGGCCAGTACAAACCGCGCGGCTGGACCGACTGGACTCAAGGGTTTGAGTTCGGCAGCGCCATCCTGCAGTTCGACGCCACCGGCGACGAGAGCTTCCTGGCGCTCGGCCTCGACCGCATCTGCGCCGACATGCCCGTGCACGTGACGCATTTCGGCGTCCACGACCACGGCTTCAACCAGGTCTCGACCTACGGCAATCTGCGCCGATTGGTGAACGAGGGCCGGCTGCCCGAGGACCCGTGGCAGATGGAGTATTTCGAGCTGGCGCTCAAATGCTCCGGTGCCGTGCAGGCCAACCGCTGGACCGAGCTCGGCGACGGCTTCGGCTACATCCAGTCGTTCAACGGCCCGCACTCGCTGTTCATCGACACCATGCGCACCCTGCGCGTGCTGGCGCTCGCCCATCAGCTCGGCCACGTGATGAAGGGCGAGGGCGACCAGGTGATCCCGCTGCTCGGCCGCCTGATCGCGCATGCCCGCACCACGGCGAAGTACGGCGTGTTCTACGGCGAGGGCCGCGACATCTACGACGTGCGCGGCCGCACCGCCCACGAGGCGATCTTCAACACCGCCAGCCGGGCGTTCCGCTGCGTCGGCACGCAGCAGGGCTATTCGGGGTTCTCGACGTGGACGCGCGGCCTCTCCTGGGCGATCACCGGCTACGCCGAGCTCCTGGAGTTCATGGAGACGCTCGACGATGCCGAGGTCGAGGCGTTCGGCGGCAAGGCCGAGGTGATCGCCATGATGGAGAAGGCGGCGGCGGCGACCTGCGACTTCTACATCGCCCACACGGCGACCGACGGCATCCCGTATTGGGACACGGGCGCGCCGGACCTGGCGAAGCTCGGCGACATCTATAACAAGGAGTCCGAGCCCGAGAACGACGTCGAGCCGGTCGACTCCTCGGCCGCCGCGATCGCGGCGCAGGGGCTGCTGCGCTTCGGCGCGTGGCGCGAGGCGACCGGCCGGGCCGATGCGGCGCGCTATCGCCAGGCCGGCCTCACGGTGGTACGCACGCTGCTCTCCGACCGCTATCTGAGCATCGATCCCGATCATCAGGGCCTGGTGCTGCACAGCCAGTATCACCGCCCCAACGGCTGGGACCACGTGCCGCCGGGCCGCGCCAATCCGTGCGGCGAGGCGACCATGTGGGGCGACTATCACATGCGCGAGGTCGCCCTCTACGTGCAGCGCCTCGCCGAGAACGGCCCGTATCTCACGTTCTTCGGGTGATCATGCTTCACCTCTCCCCAGCGGGGAGAGGTCGGATCTCGCGCCACTGCGCGAGATCCGGGTGAGGGGGTGCCGCGCTCTCCAACTGGCGCCGTAAACCCTCACCCCGGTGCGCGCTGACGCGCGCCCCGACCCTCTCCCTGAGGGAGAGGGTATCGGCAGTTCACGGCCCAACCAGTCCGGCCTCGCGGTCGTCTGACACGCCCGACGACCGAACGGCATCAGGGAGACATCACATGAACCAGAAGACCAAGCGTCGCGTCGCCCTGGTGACGGGTGGACGCCGCGGCATCGGCCTCGCCGTCGCCGAGGGCCTAGCGCGGGAAAGCTACGACGTCGCCATCACGGGCACGCGCGACGACGACGTGGCGCAGGCCGCCGTGAAGACACTCGAGTCCCACGGCGTCGCCGCCACCTACGTGGCCGGCAACGTGCAGGACGTCGCCGACCATGCCCGCGTGCTCGACGCGGTGGAGGCCGCGCTCGGGCCGATCGACGTGTTCGTGTCGAATGCCGGCGTCGCCCCGCCGCAGCGGCTCGACGTGCTGGAGACGACGCCCGAGAACTTCGACTACGTGCTCGGCGTCAACCTGCGCGGCGCCTTCTTCCTGGCGCAGGCCGTGGCGAACCGCATGCTGAAGGTGCCGTCGGAGACGCCGCGCGCGATCGTCGTCGTGTCGTCCTGCTCGGCCGAGATGGTCTCCAACAATCGCCTGGAGTACTGCATCTCCAAGGCGGGACTCGCCATGGTGGTCGAGGGTCTCGCGGCGCGACTCGCCGGCGACGGCATCGCCGTGTTCGAGGTGCGGCCCGGCATCATCAAGACCGACATGACGGCCGGCGTGACGTCGAAGTACGACGCGCTGATCGCGCAGGGCCTGGTGCCGGCGAAGCGCTGGGGCCGGCCCGAGGACATCGCCGCCGCGGTCTCGGCGCTGGCGAATCCGGCCGTCGTCTTCTCCACCGGCACGGTCGTGAACGTCGACGGCGGCCTCACCATCACGCGGTTGTAGAACGCCGGTTGCGCGACACCGCCGTCGCGTGTGCTCTCGACGAAACCCGAACCGTACTCCTCCGGACTGAATCGCGGCGTCGACTCGTCTAATCAGCTCCGCCGATGATCGCCACGACCGGCCCGGGGGACATTCTGCGATGACGACGCTGACCGTGCTGGAGACGCTGCGCAAGGCGCGCGGCCTTGTCGCCGACGGCACCTGTCCGGGCGTGTTCGAGGCGGTGCGCTCGCTCGCCGGCGAGGCGAGCGGGCTGACGCGCGACTGCGTCTACTACGCGCTGCTCGACACGGTGGCGGCCGGCGGCGCCGCCTCGCTTGCCGGTTTGCAGCGCACAAACGGCGCGGCGCTCGCGCTGTTCGACGCCACCATCGCGCGCCTCGCCGCCCGGCTTCACTGAGACGCCGCGGCCCGCCTCCCGGGGGGTGCGACAATCGTTCCATCGGCCGCCGCATCGCCGCCGCACGGTTGTCGGAAAACCGTCATCGAGCGTCGCTAGGGTCGCGATGGGTAACGGGCAGTGCGCCCGGTTGCTCACGGACCGCCAGGGGCTTGGAATTCGCGTTCGAGCCCCCATATGAGGTCCAAGCGGCACGCCGAAAGGTGATTGCCGCACCCGTTCTCACAGGCCGCCTGACCGCGGATGTACCGGCAGGCTCTGGCCGTGAGACGGGATCCGGCGCCGGGAGGCGCCGGCAGGTTTCCGCCCGACGAGCAGAGTTTCGGACCGGCAGATCATCGCGTGACCCGAGAGGTCGCGCGCCCCTCTGCCGACGATTGCGGAACTCGTTTCGGTGGGGATCGTTGATCAGCAGCCGTGGTTCGATGCATCGGCGCGCCGAAAGGTGTCGCTCGTGCCGACCCACGTTGCCGGACGGTCCCATCGCCGCTCATTGGTGCGGGATGCCGTCCGTCCCCCTCACGCGTCGTCTGACCGCGGATGTACCGGCAGACGTTCGCCGTGAGGCGGGATGCGGCCCCGGCTTCGCCGGCGCCGCCGCTGCCTCTTCTGTTCTCCGTCTTCTTTTCTCACCCTCTCCGATCAGCCCGGCGCGGCTCATCCCGCCGGAATGTCGGCGCCGTGGTCGAGCACGCTGCGCAGCTTGGCGGCGAGGCCCGCATAGGTGAACGGCTTGGCGATCAGATGCAGGCCGGGATCGAGGCGGCCCTCGTGGACGATGGCGCTGGTCGCGTGGCCCGTGGTGAAGATCACCCGCACGTTCGGCCGGCGCCGCATCGCCTCGTCGGCGAGCTGGCGGCCGTCCATGCCGCCCGGCAGGCCGAGATCGGTGAACAGCAGCGTCACCGCCTCGCGCTCCAGAACGGCGAGCGCCGAGGCGCCGTTCTCGGCTTCCAACACCCGATAGCCGAGCTCGCCGAGAATCTCGGCCGAATGCTCGCGCACGTCCGGATCGTCCTCCACCACCAGAATCGTCTCGTGGCGATGGCCCGCGGGTGTCGCGTGCGCGGCCGGCTCGTGCTCGCCGGCGGCGTCCGCCTCGTCGAGTCGCGGCAGATAGATCTTCACCGTGGTGCCGCGGCCGACCTCCGAGTGGATGCGCACATGGCCGCCCGACTGCTTGACGAAGCCGTAGACCTGCGAGAGCCCGAGCCCGGTGCCGTGACCGATGTCCTTGGTCGTGAAGAACGGCTCGAACGCCTGAGCGATCACGTCGCGGGTCATGCCCGTGCCGGTGTCGGTGACGGCGATCACCACATAGGGCCCCGGCACCACCTCGGCCTCGCGCGCCGCGCTCGCGTCGTCCAGTTCGGCGTTCGCCGTCTCGATGGTGATATGGCCGCCGTTCGGCATGGCGTCGCGGGCGTTGACGGCGAGATTGAGGATCGCGCTCTCGAGCTGGTTGGGGTCGGCGTTCGCGCGCCACAGGCCGTCCGCCAGCATCGGCGTGACGGCGATCTGCTCGCCGAAGGTTCGGCGGAGCATCTCGACGATGGCGCCGACCAGCGCGTTCGCGTCGACCGGCTTGGGATCGAGCGGCTGGCGGCGCGCGAAGGCGAGCAGGCTCTGGGTCAGGGCGGAGGCGCGACGCGCCCCGCGCGCCGCGTTGTCGAGGGCGCGCCGCAGCCGGTCGGGCGTCTCCTCGGGTAGATGGCGCTGCAGGATGTCGACATTGCCCATGATGACGGTGAGCAGATTGTTGAAGTCGTGGGCGACGCCGCCGGTGAGCTGGCCGATGATCTCCATCTTCTGCGACTGGGCGAGCGCGGCTTCCGCCTTCTCGCGCTGGGCGATCTCGTGGCGCAGGCGGGCGTTGGCCTCGGCGAGGTCGCGGGTGCGTTCCTCGACGCGGCGCTCCAGCGTCTCGTTGACGCGCCGCAGCTCGTCCTCGGCGCGGCGGATGCGCAGCAGCGCCCGGATGGCGGCGGCGAGCTCCTCGGGTTCGGCCGGCTGCACCAGGTAGGAGTCGGCGCCGCTGTCGAGCCCGGTGGTGCGATCGGCCGGCGTCGTGAAGGTCGCCGAGGCCTGCAGCACCATCACCTCGGGCCAGCGCGCCTTGATGGCCGCGCACACCTCGGTGCCGCTGAAGTCGGGCAGCTGCACGTCGAGAAGCACGACGTGCGGCCGGTGCTCGTCCACCATGCGCAGCGCGTCCGTGCCGGTCGCCGCCTCGATCACGGCGAAGCCGGCCCGCATCAGGTCGCGGTTCTTGGTGTAGCGGCCGATCTCGCGGTCGTCGACATTGAGGACCAGGGGCTTGCCGTCGGTCATGGCATCGGCCTGCTCTCGGTGAGACTGTTCTCGATGAGGTCGTCCAGGAGGACGGCGAGGCGCTCGCGCGACAGGTCGCGCTTCGACAGGATCGGAACGCCGGGGCGGATGCGCGCGGCGATGTCGGGCGTCACGGCGAGCGAGGTGGAGACGACGACCGGGATCCGGCAGGCGCGCGGCTCGGCCTCCAGGCGATTCAGGGTGGCGAAACCGTCCATCCGCGGCATCTGCAGGTCGAGCAGCACGAGGTCGGGCGCGTCCTCGCAGGCGCGGCGCAGGCCCGTCTCGCCGTCGGCGGCCTCGATCACCTCGAAGCGGTCGCCGCCGATGAGCTGGCGGAAGACGTAACGGAACGTCTCGTCGTCGTCGATCACCAGCACGCGCCGGCGCGTCGTCGCGGTCGCCTCGCCGGCCCCGTCGAGCCGCGGCGGGATCGACAGGCGGAACACCGACCCCTGGCCGAGCACGCTCTCGATCGACAATTCGCCGCCGAGCAGCGCCGCCAGGTTGCGCGACAGCGAGAGGCCGAGCCCGGTGCCCTTCACCTTGCGCTGGATCTGCGTGTCGATCTGGCTGAACTCCTCGAAGATGCGCTCCTGGTGCTCGGCCGCGATGCCGATCCCGGTGTCGCGCACCGCGAACACGATCCGGCCGGTCGCCTCGTCGTGCACGGCCGAGACCGCGACCTCGCCGGCCTCGGTGAACTTCAGCGCGTTGGAGATCAGGTTGCGAAGGATCTGCGTGACCTTCGCCTCGTCGGTGAACAGCGAGGGCAGGCCGGCGCCGCTGTCGAAGGAGAGGTCGACGGCCGGATTGGTCTGCAGCGGCTTGAGCGCGCCGCGCAGGCCGCCGAACAGCTCGGCGACCGTGAACGGCACGGCGCGGATCTCGACCTTGCCGGCCTCGACCTTGGCGAGGTCGAGGAGATCGTTGACCAGCTCCAAGAGTCCTTCGGCGGAGCGGCGGATATAGCCGACCTGCTTCTCCTGCTCGGGGGCGAGATCGCCGTCGACGCGATCGAGCAGCAGCCGCGAGAGCGCCAGGATCGAGTTCAGCGGCGTGCGGAACTCGTGACTCATGTGGGAGAGGAAGCGCGACTTCAGCTCGCTCGCCTGACGGAGCTGCTCGGCGCGCTCGTCGAGCTCGGCATAGAGGGCGACGACGCCGCGGTTGGTGTCGGAGAGCTCGCGGTCGAGCGTCTGCGCCTCCTGCTCGCGCCGCCGCAGCGCGTCGAGCGTCTCGATCAGCTCGCGATTCTGCTCGCGCAACGCCGCGAGCGGGTCGTCGCCGCCGGTCGCCGCGAGGTCGCGGACGATTTCGGCGAGCCGCGCCGCCGTCACGGGCGGCGCGCGGGCCGGCAGGCGATGGCCGAGCGTCACCACGGTGCCGCCGCCGGCCGGGCAGGCGATGTCGAACCGGTCCATCAGCCGCCGCGCGCCGACGAGGCCGATCCCCATGCCTTCGGTCGACCGCCAGCGTCCTTCGAGGACGGCGTCGAGATCCGCGATCCCGGGGCCGCGGTCGCCGATCCGGATGGTGAAGACCTGCCGGCCGTCGTCGCTGTCGACGATGAACTCGGCGCGGCCGCCCTTGCCGTATCCGAAGGCGTTGCGGGCGATCTCCGAGACGGCGGTAGCGATGCGGGTCTGGTCCTGCCGGTCGAAGCCGAGCTTTTCGGCGAGCAGGCGGGCGCGCTGGCGCACCGCCACCACGTCGGCCTCGGCGACGATCGCCATCGTCACGATCGGCCAGCTCGTCACGGCGCGCTCCCGGCGGCCGCGCCGCCTGCGGTCGCGGCGACCAGCACCGTCACGTCGTCGCGCTGCCGCCAGAAGTCGCGGAACAGCACGGCGGCGATCAGGGTCGGGTGGGCGCGCAGCAGTCCGGGATAGCGGTCGAGCGACCAGCTCGTGGCGAGGCCGTCCGAATGCATCACCACGACCCCGTCCTCCGCCGCATAGTCGAACGTCTGGATTTTTCGGGCGACGTGGCCGGCTGTGCCGGGCAGCGACACCATGCGGCGGATCGCGGCCGGCGTCACCACGGCGCCGGCGACGTTGCCGATGCCGCCGAACTCGACCTTGCCGGCGGCGATGTCGATGCGGCCGACCGACACGGCCGCGCCGCGCGTGCCGCGCAGGCCGCCATGGATGTAGTCGAGCAGGGTCGGCACCTGGTGCCCCTTGTGGCGCTGGAACACCCGCACGGCCTCGGTCGCCGCCGTCGCCGCGTCGGGACCGTGGCCGAGGCCGTCGACCACCATCACGGTGCGGGCCGCGCCCGTCTCGTCGACGCTCCAGCCGTCGCCGCAGACGCACTCGCCCTCCTTCGGCACCGTGACGACGCCGATGGCCGCGCCGCTCGGCTTGTTGGCCTTGGGTGGCGTGCCCGGCTCGAAGCGCGCCATCAGCCCGGTGCCGAGCGCCGGCCACGACACCAGCTCGACCGTGTGAGCCTGACGGAACACGGCGCCCAGCCCGTGGCCGTTGGTGCCGGCCGTCGAGTAGCCGTCGACCCGGCAGGCGGCGAGGTCGGCGATGCCGCGGCCCTTGTCGAGCGCCAGCACCTGGATGCCGGCACCGTCCGGCTCCTCGAAGCCGCCGACCAGGATGTCGCCGCCGCCGCCGTGCTTGATCAGGTTGGTGGCGAGCTCGGTGGTGGCGAGGGCGACGCGGCCGGCGTCGGTCGCGCCGAAGCCATGCTGCTCGGCCCGCTCGGCCGCGGTGCGGCGCGCCTCCGACACCTGGCTCGGCTCGTGGACGGGAACCCGGATCATGCTCTCACTTCCACGCCGCCCTCACTTCCACCGCGCACAGACGACACGGGTGCCCTCGCCGGGCTTCGAATCGATGGAGAACTCGTTGCACAGGCGTTTAGCTCCGCCGAGTCCGAGACCGAGGCCGCCGCCCGACGTGTAGCCGTCCTTCAGGGCGAGCTGGATGTCGGGAATGCCGGGGCCATGGTCCTCGAAGACGAGCCGCAGCCCGCGCCGCAGCCCGTCGACCACTACCTCGATGGTGGCGACGCCGCCGCCGCCGTAGTCGAGCATGTTGCGGGCGAGCTCGCTCGCCGCCGTGACGATCTTGGTCTGGTCCACCAGAGAAAGGCCGACCTCGAGGGCGCGCGCCCGCACCTGCTGGCGCACCCGCACGACATCGTCCGAGGAACGTACCTCCATGCGGTCACGCGTCGTCGTCGCCATCGGCGCTCTCGGTCTCGGCGATCCGGCGTTCGAGCAGGGCCATGCCGCGCTCCACGTTGAGCGCGGTCTTCACGCCCGACAGCGAGAGGCCGAGCTCGACCAGCGTGATGGCGACGGCGGGGCGCATGCCCACCACCACGGTCTCGGCGTCGAGCATGCGCGAGATCGCTGCGATGTGATCGAGCATGCGGCCGATGAAGCTGTCGACGATCTCCAGCGCCGAGATGTCGATCAGCACGCCTTTGGCTCGCGCCGCGACGATCTTCTCGGTGAGGTCTTCCTGGAGTGCGGTGGCGAGGCGGTCGTGCATGTCGACCTGGATGGTCACCAGGAGCGCGTGGCCGAGCTTGAGGATCGGGATGCGGTCCATCGGATCAGCTCGCCGGCTGCTCGCGCGCCGCCGCCTTCAGCGGCGCCACGGTGCGGCCGATCCGACGCAGCGCCAGCGCGAAGGCGTCGGCGAGCGTCGCCTTGGAGACGACGTTCAGCTCGACGCCGAGATGCACCATGGTCTGGGCGATCTGCGGCCGGATGCCGCTGATGATGCAGTCGGCGCCCATCAGCCGCGCCGCGGAGACGGTTTTCAGGAGATGCTGCGCCGTCAGCGTGTCGACGGTCGGCACCCCGGTGATGTCGATGATGGCGATCTCGGCCGTCTGGGCGACGATCGACTCGAGCAGGTTCTCCATCACCACCTGGGTGCGCTGGCTGTCCAGCGTGCCGATCAGCGGCAGCGCCAGCACGCCGTCCCACAGCTTCACGACCGGGGTCGACAGCTCGGCGATCTCGCGTTGCTGGCGGATGATCGTCTCCTCGCGGGTCTTCTGGAACGCCTCCATGGTGTGGAGGCCCAGCGCGTCGAGCATCAAGGTGACGTCCCAGATGGTTCGCGCCAGCGTATCCGAGTCGACACCCTTGGTCGTGCTGAGCGCGTCGAACAGCGGCTGCTTGAGCGAGAACACGAAAGTCGCGGTCTCGGTCGGCGTGAAGCCCTGCACGGCGCGCGAGCGCGAGATGTCGGTGAGCATGTCGCGCAGCGGGCCGTAGGCGGGGCTCGCGGCGTCGAGACCGGCCGCCACGGCGGTCGTCAGGAGGTCGAGCACGGTGCGGCATTGGGTCTGCAGCTCGGCCTCGCGGATGCGGCCGCTCGCCAGCGCGCCGCTCGCGCGCAGGCGCTCCGTCCAGTCGGACAGCAGCGCGGCGTTTTGCTCGGCGAGTATCGTGGCGAGAGAATTGGCTTGCGGGCGGGCGATCATGAGCCGACGTGACCTCTGGTCTCGGGGATCGGGACGGATGATGACGGACGTGGCGCGGGCCCGCGGCAGGCGGGCGGCGTGCGCGATACGGTCCGGGAGCGAGTCATGAAGGGGCGACCATCGAGCAGCGGGATCGATGTCGCCATCGACGGCCCTGATAGCGACTCGCCGTAGCGAGGCCAAGCGATCAGCGCACCGAACGGTCAATTGCCGAACAGATCACGATCCCAGGGACACGACGGCGGTCACGTGCCGTCGGTAACGCGGTCCGCGGCGGATTGGTTCCGCGCTGGCGATGGCATCGATCGAGTCGAGGAGCGGTGGCGAGCATCGCTCGAACAGGATCGAGAACGACCCGATCGGACCGAGAGAATTTGGAGGCTCAGCCTGGACTCGAACCAGGATAGGGGAGGGCGGTCGGCTCTCCCCGCGTCGCCATTCCGCCACCGAGCCAACGTGGAGAATGGTACTAGTCGCGGCGACTCGCTGCAATCGGAACCGGCCATTAACTTTACCATCCTGGTAATCATGGGTTTACCGCGACGACGTCGCCGCGCGGTTGTCGATGGGGCGCGTGTCGACGAACGACCGAACGTCCGGGAGAGCCGACCGCGCGATCGTCTCCGCCTCCCGCCGCGGCATGCCGGGCCGCATCCGCGGATGGTAGAGCAGGCCGAGCAGATAACGGTCGTAACGACCGAAGCGCCCGGTGCGCACCGCATCGTTGAACATCGTCCAGGGCAGCGTGGTGTCGTTGATCGGCCCAAGCGCCTGCAGCGTCTCTTCGATCGCACAGTCCCGGAACACGAAATCGGACGTGTCGGCGGCCAGGATCACGACGGCCTGCCGGATCCGGAATCGTTCGTCGCGCGAGAAGCCGCTGACGCAGTCGGGGGCGAGGCGGCGCAGGATCGTCCTCGCCCGGCCGGGTCCGAAGACCTCGGTGACGGTCGCCGCGAAGGCGCGCCGCCGGACGATCAGGATCGTGAGATTCGCGTCGGCGCGGTCGCGGGTCGTCGCGATGTCGAGGTGCTGCACGCCACGTCCGATCTCGGCCACCACGGCCTCGGCCGTCGTGGTGCGCGCTGCCGCGAGGCCGCGCGGCGCCGCGGCGGCATCGACGAACACGCGCACCGGCCCGTCGAAGCGGCGGATGCGATCGGTGGTGCCGGTGGCGTACTCGGCCCCGAAGGCGACGGCCAGGAAGCCGCGCACGATCTGACGATCGGTGAAGCTGGGCGGGGTGTCGGGGGGGCGCCGCTCCGCTGCGGCGGCCGGGAGCGGCCCGGCGCCCGGACCCGCACCGACGACGAGCAGCGTGGCCGCGACCAGCGCAATCGCGAGCCGCCTCGCGGCAGCGGCCGGGCGCCGGCGCTCGGGTCCGTGCCCGTGTCCGTGGAGCGGGGCCGCGGCGGTCAGGGGGCGGCCGTCGCCGGCTCCGGCAGCGCGCCGTTCGTGGCCGGCGGCTGGGCGACCCGCGAGGCGCGGGCCTGCAGGGCGCGGATGCGGCTGACCAGATCGCCGCCACGGGCGGCGCCATCGGCTGCGGCGCGTCCTCCTGCGGCGGACCGGTCCTCGGCCGGGCGATCGTCCGCCAGGATCGCCGTGATCGGCGAGGCGTCGCCCTCCAGCGCCATGGTCAGGCGCACCACCTCGGCGGCGACGTCGTTGATGCGCTCGCGCAGCAGGGCGGTCTCCAGCCGTTCGGCCGCCCAGGAGTCCTCGGTGCCCTTGCGGAGCGTGAGGATCTCCTGCTGCAGCCGGGCGTTCTCGGCGTGGGCCGCCGCGAGCTCCTGCTCCAGCCGGGCCGCCTCGCCGCGCGAGCCCTCGACGGCGCCGGCCGCCTCCTCGCGCGCCCGGCGGGCGTCATATTCCCGCTCGACCAGCATGCGGCCCTGCTCGGTCAGCCGCTCCTCCAGCTCGCGGATGCGCTTGCCGAGCCCGTCCGCCTCGCCGGTCTGCTCGCCGAGCTGGCGCTCGAGCTCGGTCGCGCGGGTGCCGAGTTCGGTCGCCCGGGTGCGCTCCTGGGCCAGCTCGGCCGCCGCCGCGGCGGCCGCGGCGCGTTCGCGGTCGAGCCGGATCTTGATGTCCTTGAGGTCGTGCTGGGCCTGCTCGCCGCGCGACTTGAGCGACTCGATCTGGGTCTTGAGGGTGGCGATCTCGATGCGCTGGCTGTCCGACACCGAGCTGCGCTCGGTCAGTGCCGCTGTCAGTTTGGCGAGCTCGGCCTCCTTGCCGACCAGCACCCGCTCCACCGTCTGGGCCTTGTCGCTCTTGAGCGTGTACTCGTGCTCGGTCGACTGGAGCTGCTCCTGCAGGGTGCGCTCGCGCGCCTCGATGGCGGCGAGGGCGGCGGTCTTCTCGTCCAGCTCCTGCCTGAGGCGGCCGATCGCCATCGACTTGCGGCCGAGGTCGGCGAGCTGCCCGGCGGCCCGGCTCTTGAGCTGCTCGACGCTCATCTCGAGCCGCCGGGTCGACATCGCGAACTCGGCCCGGAGCTGGTCCTTCTCGGCCTGGATCTCGGCCATCGAGAACGGCGTCGAGGCCTCCAGCCGGCGGGTGGTGAGCCGGACGGCGCGGTTGTGCACGAGCGGCACGAACAGCAGGTTGAACAGGCTCGCGACCAGGAACCCGATCCCGAACAGCATGGCCTGTTCGATCATGACGAACGCCTCCGGCTCCACGCCCCGCCGAAACGGCCGTCGGGCGAGTTGGTGTCGAGCTTCTAAAGGGAATTCAACAACCTGACCACTGTTTTGCAAGGGGCGCCAAAGCCGTTTGGCCGGCGATCACGCAACAGTGTCCTGCCCGCACGAGACCGGGCGGCGGGCCGGAGCGACCGTGCGGCAGGGCCGGGTGCCGCGCAGCGGCGCGGCAGCGGCTCAGAACGGGTTCCAGGTCGATTGCGGCGTGAACTTCAGGTAGCCGATGCTGGCGCCGAGTCGCAGCCCGACGCCGGAGCGGATCGGCACCACCACGACATTGTTGGCGGTCAGCGCCGTCATGCCGAGCCCGCCGATGAAGTAGGCGGAGCCGTCGATGCCGCCGAAGCGCTGGTAGATCGCCTCGGTCGCGGGGAGGTTGTAGATCAGCATCATGGTGCGGGCGCCTTCGCCGCCCACGTCCCAGCCGAACGACGGGCCCTGCCAGTACACCTTCAGGTCGCCGGCGTTCTTGGTGTAGAGCACGCCCTCGCCGTAGCGCAGGCCGCCGAAGAAGGCGCCGCCGCCCTCCTCGCCGAGCACGTAGCCGTTGGGCAGGCCCCACTGGCTGGCGGCGCGCTCGACCAGGGTCGCGAGGCTGCGCGACACGCCGCCGAAGAAGCGGTGGCCGGCCGAGACGATCTCGCCGGTCGTGAAGGTGTCGTTGCGCTGCGGATGCGCCGGCACCGGCTGGCTCTGCGCGACGGCCCGGGTGGGCATGGCGCAGGCCAGGGAGACCCCTGCGGCAAGGGTCACCGCGGCCGCGATCCGACGCCAGGCTGTGCGCATGTTCGACCTTTCCGACAACTCGACCCGCTTTTTTCGAAGCGCGCTAACGGGATGATGACGAAGTCGCGCTAGGACTGCCTCATCCGAATCGAGAGAGCTTCCGGCAACAGTATGACGCCACGGCGGCGAACCCTGCAAACTGCGCGCCTTCTGGCCGCCTTCGTCATCGCGATCCTCGGCCTCGCCTTCGTCCAGGCGGGCGGTCCGCTTGCGGCGACCAGCGAGCGCGTCGTCACCGACCGCTACTCCGGCCTCGCTCTCGCGGGCTTCGACCCCGTCGCCTACTTCGTCGACGGCCAGCCCGAGCTCGGCCGTCCCGAGTACGAGTACGATCACCACGGCATCGTCTGGCGCTTCCGCAACGAGGGGAACCGCAACGCCTTCGCGGACAATCCCGGCGTCTACGGGCCGCTGTTCGGCGGCTACGATCCGGTCGGCGTCGCCCGTGGCGTGTCGCGCCCCGGTCATCCCGAGATCTTCCTCGTCGTCCGCGGCCGGCTGATGCTGTTCTACAGCGAGACGGCCCGCTCGAAGTTCCTGGCCGACCCGGTCGGGGTGCTGACCGATGCCCAGTCCCACTGGCCGAAGGTGCAGTCGCAGCTCGCCCGGTGATCCGGCGCCGTCGCCGACGCTTCCGGTCTCCATCGCGCCGGCGGCCCGCCGCCCCGATCACCGATCGGGCGGCGGCGGAGCCCCCCAGGCGACGAAGCCCGACACCAGGAAATCCGCCGGGCCGTTGCCGTAGAGCAGCGGCGTGCCGTCCGGCCGCAGCACGACGCCGCCGGCCGCCGCCAGCACCGCGTCG
>NZ_JBEOMB010000129.1:0-27671 GCF_046000175.1 Rhodoplanes sp. SY1 | reverse complement strand
GGCTGCGCCGGGCGCACCGGCCGCGCGGGGCGAGCCGGACGCGCCAGCGATCTCGGCCGCCCCCACCACCGCCCCGGCCGCCCGTCCCCGCGTCGAGCCGCGCACGGCGGCGGCCCTGTCGGCCTGGGCGCTCCCGCCGCTGTGAGCAGCCGGAGCGCCCGCTTGCGGGTTAACCCGCAAGCCCTAGTGGTAAATTTACACCCTGTTCACCATTCCGCATTAGAGTCCGGTGATCGTCGGCCTCGGATGCGTTCCGGGATCGGCGCCCCGCAGGTCCCGGACCGGGGCCGTCTCGTCTGCAGCCCGGCGCTTCGCCGTCCGTCCCGGGTGTCCCGCCATGCCGGATCGTGCCACGCCCGGTGCCATGACTCGTCGACCGCCGCGCCCCGCAACCTCGGGCGCCGCGTCATGACGGGCGTCCCGAGCACCCTGCTGGCTGACCTGCCTGCCCTTCTCGACCAGGGCACGCCCGACACCCGCGGCGAGATCCTGCGCCGGCTCACCGACCTGTTCCTCACCCAGGCCGACGGCTTCCGCGACGAGCACGTCGCGGTGTTCGACGCCGTCCTGAAGCTGATCGTCGGGTCGGTGGAGCGGCATGCTCTGATCCGCCTCGGCCTCCAGCTCGCGCCGCTTCCCAATGCGCCGCTCGACACCATCGCCTGGCTCGGCCACTCCGACGACATCGCGGTCGCCGGCCCGGTGCTGGAGCGCTCGACCCGGCTGCCCGATCCGGTGCTGGCCGACATCGCCGGAACCAAGCCGCAGGCGCATCTCGCCGCCATCGCGGTCCGCCGCGCCCTCTCCGTGATGGTCACGGACGCGCTGATCGACCGCGCCGATCTCGACGTCACCCGAAAGGTCACGGCGAACCGCGGCGCGCAGTTCTCCGAGACCGGCTTCCGCACCATCGCGGGCCGGGCGCATCTCGACGAGTCTCTCGCCGTGCTGGTCGCCAATCGCGGCGACGTGCCGGCCGAGGTGTTTCGTGACCTGGTGAAGAACGCCACCGACGATGTGCGCCGCCGGCTCGCCCGGTGCGACGAGCCGGGCGTGCGCCAGCGCATCGACCAGGCGATGGCGGCGGTCGGCAACCACCTCCTGCACGCCCGCCGCAAGGCCGAGGCGCCCGGGGCAACCACCGCGAGCCCTGCCCCCGACAAGCTCAAGGCGCTGTGCGACAAGGCGCGCGCCGGCAAGCGCGGCGACGTGATCGCCGCCCTCGCCGACATCACCGAGGTTCCCGAGGCCGCGATCAAGAGCCTGATCAAGCAGGGCTCCGAGGAGGGCATGCTGATCCTGTGCAAGGTCGCGGGCCTCGCCTGGCCCGACACCAAAACCGTGCTGCTCGCCGCCACCGGCGCGGCCGGCGATCCGCGCAGCGCCTTCGGCACCTTCTCGGGCCTGACCGCCGAGACGGCCCAGCGCGTCGTTCGCTTCATCCGTCTGCGCAAGGCGGCGACGCCGGCCGACATCCGAAAGATGATGTGAGCGCAGCAGCCTCGCGGCCGGGCCGGCACCTCGTCGTCACGCCATTCCTCGTCACGCCAATTCCTCGTCACGCCATGATCTTCTCGAACCGGAACGCTTCCCCTCCGCCGGGGAGGCCGTCCGGCTCGGGTCCGTGCGGATCGGGATGATACGCGCTGAAGAACTCGACGATCTCGAAGCCGCAGACGTTGACGTAGAAGTGGATGTTCCGCTTCTCGAAATACGGCGTGTGCGTCTGCCAGACGCGCGTCTCCGGAAACCTCCGCTCGATCGCCTGCCAGGCCTTGCGCCCCAGGCCACGGCCGTGCTCCGCCGGCGACAGGAAGAGCAGATCGAGCGCGTTGCGGTTCGTCTCTGCATCGATGGTCACGACCGCGCCGCCGACCTTCCGGCCGTCGCACAGAATGCGCAGGACCACGGCGCCCGGTGCAGCGATCGACCTGTCGAGATCGTCGTCGGACGGGATCGGGCCGTCCGGCAGGGAGCCGAACTCCGCGATGACGGCCACCGCGAAGGCCGCTTGCAGCTCTCGCTTGAAGGCCGGCAGGTCGCCGGGATCGGCGACGGCGAGCGTGATCGGGTCGGTGTTCATGCCTCGCGTCCAGTCGGGGGTGGCATTCCGGGGCGGCGCGTCGGCCGCGGCGCCGAAGGGCTGACGTGCGATCTCGCTCGGCGCCGGCGACGCGTCGGGTTCTCGGTCAACTAACCGATCTAACCTTAGTCCACCCATTTGTCCGATACTGCATACTTATGGTTGGTAATGCCGCGTTCATGGTTGTAAGCTATCTTTTCCGTTGACCGAAACCGCTTGCACGGCGGGCCTCCGCGATCCGGTCCAGCGCCACGGCCGCGGCGGTCCGTCCCTCCCCCGGGCACGCATCTGCGACGTATCGGGTCGACGGCATGGCCTCTCTCGCGTGCTCTTCCACCTTCGCGGGCGTACGCCGGCAGCGCCGGCATCCGCGCTTTCTCACCCTCGCCACCGGCCGGATCGTGGACCGGGACGACAGCGTCGACTGCGCCGTCGTCAACGTCTCGGTCGGCGGCGCCTGTCTTCTGGTGGCGGATGCCGCCGTGGTGCCTGACGTGTTCGAGCTGATCGTCGATCCAGGGCGCATCCGGGTGCGCTGCGTCGCCGTCTGGCGCGACCGCCATCACCTCGGCGTCGCCTTCGTCGCGGTCGACACGCGCTCGCCGCCGCCCGCGCCCGAGGCCTGGCTCGCCTTGGTGCCCACCACCGTGCGATGAGCCGGAGCCCGCCCTCATGCCGACCCCGGCGCCCCTGATCGAAGAGCTGTCCAGCGTCCTGTCGGGCGGCAGCGCGGAGCGACGCAGCGAGGTGCTGCGGCGGGTGACCGACCTGTTCCTGGCGACCGCGACGCAGCTCGGCGACGAGCAGGTCGGCCTGTTCGACGACGTGATGGAGCAGCTCGTCGACACGGTCGAGCGCTACGCCCTCGTCCGGCTCGGGCTGCAGCTCGCCCCGATCGGCAACGCGCCGCGCGACACCCTCGGCCGCCTCGCCCGTCACGACGACATCGATATCGCCGGGCCGGTGCTGGAACGGTCGCCGCGCATCACCGACGCGCTGCTGGTCGAGGTGGCGCGCAGCAAGGGCCAGAGCCATCTCGCGGCGATTGCGGCCCGCCGGCACCTCTCCGAGGTCGTCACCGACATCGTGGTCGAGCGCGGCGACCTCGCGGTCACCCGCACGGTCACGGCCAATCCGGGCGCCCGCTTCTCGGCGACCGGGCTGCAGGCCATCGCGACGCGAGCTTGCGGCGACGCGGAGCTCGCCGAGCTGTTCGCCGGCCGCACCGACGTGCCGCCCGACCTGTTCTGCGCGATGGTGCGCGACGCCGGCGAGATCGTTCGCCGGCGGCTGGCGACCTCGGCGCATCCGGCCGTGCGCACCCGGCTCGACCACGCCGTCGCGGCGATCGGCGACCAGCTCGTCCACGCCCGCCTGCACGCCCATCACGGCCCGGCGGTCCGGCTCGATCCCGATGCCCTGAAGGCACGGCTGTGCGAGCAGGCCCGCGGCGGCCAGCGCGGCCCGGTGATCGAGGCGCTCGCCGCCGTCGCCGACGTGCCGGCGATCGCGGTGCGCAACCTGATCCGCCAACGGTCCGAGGACGCGCTGCTGATCCTGTGCAAGGCGGCCGGGCTGGGCTGGTCGGACGCCAAGGCCGTGCTGGCCGTGACGCTCGGCGAGCCCGAGGACACGCGTGCCGCCTTCCAGCGCTATGTCGGGCTGAGCGCCGAGGTGGCGCAGCGCGTCGTCCGCTTCATCAAGCTGCGCAAGTCGGCGAGCCGGTCGGAGCTCGACCGGCTGATGTGACGGCTGCGGGCAGTTGCCGAAGCGCTAAAGTGGTTTTCTGCTGACGTCGACCCACACTCCGCTCATTCCCGCGAAAGCGGGAATCCAGAGTCACACGTCGTGCGGCCCCTGGATCCCCGCTTTCGCGGGAACGAGCGGAAATCGGGTCCGATTCATCACGACCGAAAACCGGTCTAGTTGCCGAAGCTCGACGACGACAGCACCGGCTTGGCGCCGGGCATCAGGCTGCCGCCCGCGTAGGCGGCCGCGGGCGGGACGGCGCTCGCCTCGACCCGGCCGGACGGCGCCGGCTGGGTGGTCGGGCGGATGGCGCCGAGCGCCGCCGGGCGCGACGACGAGGAGGCGAGCTGGGTCTGGGCGGGGGCCGGCTTCGCGGCGGGACCGGAATTGGGGCTGGGCTTCACCGCGGCCGGCTTGGCGGCCGGATTGGCGGCGGGCGCGGCCGGCGCGGCGCGCGGCGGCGGGGCGCTCTCGCTGTTGCCCATGCCGAGCCACTTGCCGAACGTCCCGATGGCGCCGTCGCCGTCGGCCGAGGCGACCCGGGCACCGACGCCCGAGGTCGTGTCGGTGTCGGCCGACGCCATCGCGGTCGCCGCGGTCGGCGTGTTCGGCAGATAGACCAGCGTCGCCTTGCCGCCCGGGCTCTGCGGCGGCAGGCTGGCGACCTTGCGGCCGTTCGACACGTAGGTCTCGTTGGGATTGACCTTGGCCAGGAAGGTCGGATGCATGCCGCCGTCGCTGCCGGTGCGCACCGCCGCGGTCTGCACCCCCTGGGCGACGTAATGGGCGAACTGGCGCTCGTCGGCGTCCTGCTTCTGCCGGACCGCCGCGACGACGTCCTCCGGCACCTGGTAGGCCGGGCAGCGCGCCGCCGGGCTGAAGCCGCCCGCCGTCGGCGTCGCGTTGAAGACGTAGCGCTTCTCGCAGACGTCGATCTTCGGCTCCTGGCGGGTCGCCTCGAAGTGGTCGTTGCCCTCCTTGAGCATCCGCCAGAACGCCATGTGCGGGCTGGTCCGGTGGCGGGCCATGTTCAGGGCCGTCATCCGGAACGGATAGGCTTGCACCTGGAAGGACTTTTGCCCCCCGAGAAAGGCCTCGCGGCCGAGCCCGTAGATCTCGGTGATCTGCTCGTCGGTCATCGCGTAGCAGCCCGAGGACGAGCAGTCGCCATGCACCATCAGGAAGGCGCCGGTGCGCTCGTGGGCGCGGTCGTAGGCGTTGGGGAAGCCGAGATTGAACGCGAGGTGGAAGCTCGAGTTCGGGTTCATCTGGCCGGGCGTGATCGCGTAGAAGCCCTCGGGGGCCTGGCGGTCGCCCTGCTTGACCTTGGGGCCGAGCTCACCCGACCAGCGGCAGATCGGATAGGTCTTCAGGTGGGCGTACTGGCCCGAGGTGTCCTGCTTCCAGACCTCGAGCTCCGATTCCTCCTTGAAGATCCGCACGAGGATCGGGGAATCGACCGGCATGTTCTTTTTTTCGAGCGTCGCCACCATCTGGCGAGACAGCGGCTGCATCGCCTTGCTCGGGATCTGCGAGATCCCGTCGGTCTGGCACCCGGCCAGCGCGATCGCAGCCGCGACCGCCGCCGACGCCAGGAGCGTCCGGACCCACGCCGAATGACGGTTCAAACGGCACTCCCCCTCGTCCCATTCCCTTAACGCCGGGTTAGCGTCGAGATGTGGTTTTAGCAAGGCAACGGTACCGGACCCCGCACCCGCCCGCGCCGGCATGGTGAATCAGGGGTGTACGGGGGTCTTCCGCCGACTGTCCGCCCGGATGGTTTCCGGACCGTTAACGCGGCACCCTGCTGACGAATTGGTCGTCATTCCGGGGCGGCGCACAGCGCCGAACCCGGAATCCAACCCAGGATTTGGAGTTCGCCACTGGATTCCGGGTTCGCGGCTTCGCCGCGCCCCGGAATGACGGCCGACTGGCGCCTCGCGTCAGGCCAGCGTCCGGCCGATCGCCAAAAACTTGTCGCGGCGATGCTGGCGGATCGCCTCGGGGCCGAGGTCGCGCAGGCCGTCGAAGGCGGTCGCGATGGCGTCGCCGGTGGCGTTGATGGCGGCCGCCCAGTCGCGGTGCGCCCCGCCCATCGGCTCGCGGACGACGGCGTCGATCACCCCGAATTTCAGGAGGTCGTCGGCCGTGATCTTCATGCCGGTCGCCGCCTCCTGGGCCTTGCCGGCGTCGCGCCACAGGATCGAGGCGGCGCCCTCCGGCGAGATCACGCTGTAGATGGCGTGCTCCAGCATCAGCACCTTGTTGGCCGTGGCGATCGCGATGGCACCGCCCGAGCCGCCCTCGCCGAGGATCACGGCGACGTTCGGCACCTTGAGGGCCAGGCAGGCGGCCGTGGAGCGGGCGATCGCCTCGGCCTGGCCGCGCTCCTCGGCGCCGATGCCCGGATAGGCGCCGGCGGTGTCGACCAGCGTGATCACCGGGATGTCGAAATGATCGGCCATCTCCATCAGGCGCACCGCCTTGCGGTAGCCCTCCGGCATCGCCATGCCGAAATTGCGCTTGAGCCGGCTCTCGGTCGAGGAGCCCTTCTCCTGGCCGATGACGCAGACGCTGGCGCCGCGGAAGCGGCCGAAGCCGCCGACGATCGCCTCGTCCTCGCCGAAGGTGCGGTCGCCGGCGAGCGGCGTGAAGTCGGCGATCAGCCCGTTGATGTAGTCGAGGCAGTGCGGCCGCTGCGGGTGGCGCGCCACCTGTGTCTTGTTCCACGGGGTGAGGTTGGAATAGAGCGCCTTGAGCGCCTCGGCGGCCTTCGCCTCCAGTCGGGCGACCTCCTCGCCGATCTCCACCGCGCCGGCCGGCTGCTCCAGCGCCCGCAGCTCCTCGATCTTGGCCTCGAGCTCGGCGACGGGCTTTTCGAAATCGAGATAACTGCGCATTGCGGCTACGAATTCGGGCGATTGCGGGAACGGGAAAGACACCACCGCCCGGGGGCGGCGGCGCGGCACAAGACGCCCAATGGACAGCGGAAGTCAAGACCGCGGAACACCGCCCCCGGCGTGCCGGTGGTCAAGGCTCCTGGCCCGACAGGCGCGCGAGCTCCTGCTCGACCACGATCCGCAGGGGCTCGAGCGAGTTCTGGACGGTCGCCCAGACCATTCTCTCGTGAACGTCCTTGTATTCGTGGCGATAGATGTTGCCGGCGCGGGCGATCTGCACCCAGGGAATGTTCGGATGACGCGCGATCACGTCCGGCGGCAGGCGTCGCGACGCTTCCGAGATGATTTCGAGGCAGCGGATCACCGCGTACACGGTCTTCTGGTCGGCCCTGAACGCGTCGAACGACAGGTCTTCGACGAAGGAGCGCGCCAACGCGATGTTCGTCGCGATCCCCGTCAGCGCGAGGAGCGGAGACTTAGAAGGCATAGATCGAGTCTCGAACGACGTTGTCGCGAATGATCGGCTTGATCATCTCCCGATCGACGACGTCGACCGGCGCCGGGAACAGGTCTTCGATGTAGCTCGTCAGGCCGACATATTGATAGACGTCCATCGCGAGGTCGGGCGCCAGGTCGATGACGATGTCGATGTCGCTGCCCGGCACCTCCTCGCCCCGCGCCACCGACCCGAACAGCGCGGCGTGCACGACGCCCCGCGCCCGGAGCGCATCCTGGTTCCGGCGCAAGATGTCGAGCACGTCCTGCCGCTTCACCGGCACACTCCCGAAGTGGAGGCCTCGGCTCGGAAGACTACCTCAGGCGGGAAGGCCGTTCCACCGGAGGCCACGCAGTCTCGCCGACCCGTCGCCCGCCACGCGCGCCGGCCGCCGTCATGGCCGGGCCCCGTCCCGGCCATCCACGCCGACGGCGCCGCCGCGTCGAAAGACGTGGATGGCCGCGACGCGCGCGGCCATGACGGAGGTTTTTTGGAGTACTGTAGGGTGGACAAAGCGAAGCGTGCCCACCGTTTTCCGGCGAAAGGCGCCCGCGGGTACGGCACTTTCCGCGTTTTTTGACCGCTATGTGCTAGCGCACCGGCTCCTGAATCACATCTATCTCGTGACGATCGGGACCGACCAGTATGGCAAAACTATATTGCTTGGGGCCAGAGTCGTTTGCTGCCGGCACTCCAATGTGCAATGCGCCTTCATACCACTCTCCAGGGAGAAGGGTATTGTCCTTGATGACAGTCGCTTCGAGCGCAGCCATGTTTCGCTGACCAGCTTCGACGGTGTTGGCGATCATCGCGTCATTCTGTGCAGCCGCTCGCGCTTGCGCAGCGGCTGCAGCGCCAGGATCATAGAACGCGCCGCGAGTTGTGTAGGAGCCGCGTGGACCGTAACTGGTGCTTTCGTATGACCCTCGGCCTGCATTTGCCGCTGCAGCCGCATTCGCCCCCGCGGCCAGCCCCGTCAGCACTGCCGCAGCGACTTGCCTGTTTCGTTCTTCTTGAGTGAGTTGCTCGTAAGAGACGACGGGTAGTGCGACGGGTTGCCCCCGCACAATCTGGACGACCTCGATCGACGAGACTCGAAACTCGATCGGCGCGCTACCGATGTTGTTGATTCCCACAACAAACACCGGGCGCTGTTGCGAGGTGAACTGTCGAGTGGCCGGTCGCACAAGAACAATTGAATGCTTGCGCTTCGAAACCAGCGCAGCTTGGCCGTCCCGAATCATAGCTTCCTGCTGTCCACGAGGCTGGAATTTTACAGCTTCAGCAGTTGCGCATGCACCACAAAGTCCGCTTAGCAATATGAAAACAATTACACGCATAGCACTTACTCCAAAAATTAAATATCCATTAAAGCGTTGCACATCACCGAGACATATAACAGAGATGGAAAACCCAGTCGGTTGAAAATTCCGGAGGTGTTGCTAAACAAGCACGGCGCCACCATCTTTCAATAACCGTGGCAGGCGATCAGCGTAGCCCGTAGCTCGTAGGATGGGTGGAGCGACAGCGATACCCATCATCCACGGCACCGCGCCTGCGATGGGTATCGCCTTCGGCTCCAACCATCCTACGCGCTTTGCATGAGCCGGTCATTCCGGGGTGGCGCGCAGCGCCGAACCCGGAATCCAGCCCAGATTGTCGAGTTCGCCGCTGGATTCCGGGTTCGCGCCTTCGGCGCGCCCCGGAATGACCAATTCTGCAAAGCCCTCGCGAGGGGAGAGGGTAAAAAGCAGGAGCCTCGAGTCCCTACCCCTCGTCCGCGAGCGGGTGGAGGTCGCGGACCAGGCTTTTCAGGCGCTCCTCCAGGACGTGGGTGTAGATCTGCGTGGTCGAGATGTCGGCGTGGCCGAGGAGCATCTGGACCGAGCGCAGATCGGCGCCGTTCTGCAGCAGGTGGCTGGCGAAGGCGTGGCGCAGCACGTGCGGCGACACCTTGTCGGGGCGCAGCCCCGCCGCGATGGCGAGGTCCTTCAGCTCGCGGGCGGCGTGCTGCCGCGTGAGGTGGCCGGTCTCGCTGAACGACGGGAACAGCCAGCGCGAGCCCTCGAAGCGCCCGGCCGCGGCGAGCGCGCCGAGCCAGTCCTTCATGGCGTCGCGGGCGGCGCCGTTGAGGATCACCATGCGCTCCTTCGATCCCTTGCCGCGCACCACCAACATGCGCTCGTCGCGCCGCGCCGCCGCGGCCGGCAGCGCGATCAGCTCGGAGACACGCAGGCCGGTGGCGTAGAGCACCTCGAGCAGGCAGATCATGCGCAGCGCGCGCAGCCGCTCGCCCTCGCTCTGCTCGATGCGCGCGGCGAGCGCCCGCGCCGTCTCGATCAGCCGGTCGACCTCGGCGACCGACAGAATTTTCGGCAGCGCGCGGCCGCGCCGCGGGCCCTCGATCATGGCGGCCGGGTCGTCCTTGCGATGGCCCTCGGCATAGAGGAAGCGGCAGAGCTGGCGCACCGCCGAGAGTTTTCGCGCCACCGACGTCGCCTTGAAGCCGCGTGCCGTCAGCCCCGCCAGATACGCGCGAAGATCCTCGGTGCGGGCGTCGAGCACGCTGCGGCCGACCGCCGCCAGGCGGTCCGACACGTCGGCGAGGTCGCGCGCATAGGCGTCGAGCGTGTTCTTGCCGGCGCCGCGCTCGGCCGCGATCATGTCGAGGAACAGGTCGACATGGCGATCGGCTTTTTGCGCCCGCGGCGCCTTCGGGCGGCCGCGCTTCGGCTTCGCGGCGGTCGGCTTGGTGACGACCTTTCCGGCCGGCTTCGGCGCGGCCTTGGTCGCGTCCTTGCGGGGCGGCGGCGCGACCGGCGCGGCGGCGGCGCGCGTGCCGAAAGCCTTCGGCGGGCGGCCCATCCGTCAGCGCTGCGGCTTGACGAAGCGGTCCGGCGGCACCGCGACGCTGATCTCGCGCGGCTTCACGTCGACGAACAGCGTGAGGGCCAGCATGCCGCCGTAGATCAAGCCGCCGATCAGGCCGACGACGAACAGGAAACGGAACAGGCTGGGCATGGGCGAGGTCCTGCGGCGCCTCGGGGCCGGCTCGGGAAGCCCGACTACGACCACGTTCGCCGCCGCCATGCAAGCCCGCCGGAACGGCCCGGTTCAGGCCCGCGCGAGCGGCAGCACGACCTTGAATCCACTGCGGGATTCACCCTGCGGCGCGACCGTCGCGTCGCCGCCGTGCAGGCGGGCGATCTGCCGCACCAGGGAGAGGCCGAGCCCGGCGCCGCGCGAATCGCCGGCGAGCCGGAAGAACGGCGTGAACACGTGCTCGCGCTGCGCCGCCGGCACGCCCGGACCGCCGTCGGACACGGTGAGCACGGCCGTCCCGGCCTCGGTCGCCAAGGAGACCTCCACGGGCGGCGCGCCGTGCCGCTCGGCGTTCTCCAAAAGGTTGCGGATCATCCGCCGCAGCAGGCGCGGATCGCCCGTGAGAGTCACCGGGGCGCCGTCGAGCGTGCAATCGTAGCGGGCGCACTCCTCGGCCGCGAGAGCCAGGAGGTCGACCTCCTCGGCTGCCTGCGGCGCCCCGATGGCGTCGAGCCGGCTGGCCAGCAGGATCTCGTCGATCAGCCCGTCGAGCTCGGCGATGTCGCGCTCGAGGTTGTCCGAATGGCGCGGATCGGGCCGCGTCTTCATCAGCTCGACGCCGAGCCGGATGCGCGCGAGCGGCGTGCGCAGCTCGTGCGAGGCGTTGGCGAGCAGCAGGCGGTGCGCCCCGACCAGCTCCTCGATGCGCCCGGCGGCGCGGTTGAAGCTCTCGGCGAGGCGGGCGACCTCGTCGCGCCCCTCGACCGGCACGCGCGCCGCGAGGTTGCCGGCGCCGAGCGTCTCGACGCCGGCCTGCAGGGTCTCCAGCCGCCGCGTCAGGCTGCGCACCACCGGGAAGGCGGCGACCGCGACGACGACGGCGATCAGGGTGAGCGCCACCATCAGGGGCACCAGCGGGCTGCGGTGCCGCGGCGGCGGGCGCGCCACGAGGACGCGCTCGTCCGGCAGATGGATCACCCAGGCGGGTCCGCCGGGTCCATAGCGGAAGCCGGGATCGCCCGAGCGGTCGGGCGGCGGCAGCGGCCCGCCGGTCGCGGCGATGCGCCGGCCGGCGGCGTCGTGGAGCGCCATGTCGAGGCGCAGCCGTTGGCCGAGCGCGGCGAGCGCCTGCTGCTGCGCCGCCTGCGGCGCGTCGGCCGGCGGCAGCGCGACGGCGGCGAGATCGCCGGCGAGCTCAAACGCCTGGCCGACCGGCGGGCCGCCCGGCCCGAAGCGCCAGATCGTGCCGGCGACCAGCACCAGGAGCACCAGGGCGCCGACCATGGTCAGGTAAATCTTGTGATAGAGGCGACGCATTCCGCGGGCTCCGGGACCGGTCTCACCTCTCCCCGCGCGCGGGGAGAGGTCGGACTTCGCGCGCCAGCGCGGAGTCCGGGTGAGGGGGCGTCTCGTGGATACGGAAGCGCCCGCTCACCCGACTCGACGCTTCGCGTCGAGCCACCCTCTCCCCGCGCGCGGGGAGAGGGAAAGCGGACGCCGTACCGAAGATCTGCGGTGTCAGAGGGGTCACTCCTGCGCCTTCGCGAACACGTAGCCGGCGCCCCGCACCGTGATGACGCGGCGCGGCTGCTTGACGTCGTCCTCGATCGCCGCGCGGATGCGCGAGACGTGCACGTCGATCGAGCGGTCGAACGCCTCCAGGCGCTCGTGCTTGACCTGGTCCATGATCGCCTCGCGCGACATCACGCGGCCGGCGTGGCGGGCGAGCACCAGCAGCAGCTCGAACTGATAGCTGGTCAGCGGCCGCGCCTCGCCGTCGAGCCGCACCTCGCGGGCGCCCAGGTCGATCTCCAGCCGGCCGAACCGCATCACCTCGGCGAGCGGCTCGCCGCCCTTGGAGCGGCGCAGCACCGCCTTCAGGCGGGCGAGCAGCTCGCGCGGCTCGAACGGCTTGGGCAGATAGTCGTCGGCGCCGATCTCAAGCCCGATCACCCGGTCCATCGCGTCGCCGCGCGCCGTGAGCATCAGGATCGGCGTGCGGGCGCGTGTCCTGATCGTGCGGCAGACGTCGAGCCCGTCCATGTCGGGCAGCATCAGGTCGAGCACCAGCGCGTCGAAGCCATGGCGGTCGTGCAGCGTGATGCCGGCGCCGCCGGTCGGCGCCACCGTCACGTCGAATCCGGCGGCCCCGAGATAGCTCTTCACCATCTCGGCGAGGCGGGCATCGTCCTCGATCAGCAGGATGCGGTCGGTCATCGGCGGGTCAAGTGGGCAGGACGTGAGGCATCGGACAGTCTAGGCGGTTTTCGCCGCGCGCGCCCCAACCTCCGCTCATGCCCGCGCAGGCGGGCATCCAGGGGCCACTTGTCGTGTCGCCCCTGGGTCCCCGCCTTCGCGGGGACGAGCGGAAACGGGGGCGCGCAAAAACGGCGGTGAGCGTCGCCGTCCGGGGTGGAGGACGGCGACGCTCGGCCGTGGGGGCGGAGACTGGGGACTAGCCGCGCCACCCGCGGAAGAAGCCGGCCGGCGGCATGCGCTCGTCGAGCTTGCGCCGCTGCTCGGGGGTCAGCACCTCGGCGGCGTCGCCGAGCGCCTGGGCGATACGCTTCGACGCCTGGTCGGCGAGCGCGACGTTCTCGGCGCGCAGCTTCTCGATCGCGGCGCGGTCGATCGTCTGCGCGACGAGGAGGTCGTGCGCCTGGCCGCGCGCGGTGCGCAGCTTCTCGCGCATCGGCAGCACGTCCTTGAGGGCCGACTTCACGATGGCGCGCAGCTTGTCCTGCTGCTCCGTGGTGGCGTCGAGCTCGACCGCGAGGTGGCGCACCATGCGGTCGGCGCGCTGCTCGGCCTGGGCCGGATCGAAGGCGCGGCCGAACGGGCCACCGAACCCGTGTGGACCGAAGCCGCCGGCGAAGCCCGGGCCGCCGTGCCCGAACGGGCCGCCGCCGAAGCCCATGCCCTGGCCGAGCGAGCCGGTGGCCGACAGGCCGACGCCGACCAGGCCGGCGGCGAGCGCCGCGACGACCGCATAGGAGGCGATGCGGCGGCCGCGCTTCGGCGTGGCCGCGGCGGTCGAGGGGGTCTGCGGGGTGGAGGTGGTGTCGGACATGGAAGTCTCCTTTTGCGTCGCAACGATCGTCGGGCGCTCGCCTCGCCGGTCGTCGTGGCGAAGGGTGGGGGCGCGACCGCTCGTGTCGATCGGCCATGGCGACACTGTCGGGGACGGCGGTTTCGCGGGCTTCTCCGCCCGGTAAAGTTATGTAAAGCCGAGCGGCCCTCCGGCGGCCGGCGGCCACGCCCGGTAACGCGCCCGGTGCCGCGCCCGGGGCCGCCATGGACAGGCGGGCGCCGGGGTTGTATCGAGCGGGCACTCTTCGCGAACATTCGTCGAACGGATCGGCCGGACCGCAATGACCGACGTCGCCTTGCGCCCCTCTCCCGAGCCTGCCGGGCTCGCCACCGCGGTGGCGAGCGCGCTCGGGCGGCGGGCGCTCGTGCTGGTCGGCATGATGGGGGCCGGCAAGTCGTCGGTCGGCCGGCGGCTCGCCGCCCGCATGGGCCTGCCCTTCGTCGATGCCGACAACGAGATCGAGGCCGCCGCCGGCATGTCGATCCCGGACATCTTCGAGGCGCATGGCGAGGACTATTTCCGCGCCGGCGAGGCGCGGGTGATCGGCCGGCTGCTCGCCGACGGGCCGCGCGTGATCGCGACCGGCGGCGGTGCCTTCATGAACCCCGGCACCCGCGCCCAGATCGCCGAGCGCGGCGTGTCGGTGTGGCTCGACGCCGAGATCGACGTGCTGCTGCGCCGCATCCGCCGGCGCTCCGACCGGCCGCTGATGAAGACCGCCGATCCCGAGGCGACGCTGGCCCGTCTGATCGCGGAGCGCTATCCGGTCTATGCCGAGGCGACCCTGACGGTGCAGTCGCGCGACGTGCCGCACGACGTCATCGTCGACGAGATCGTCGCCGCGCTCGCGACCCATCTCGGCGTCGCGCGGCCGGCGCCCGCAGCCGCGCCGCCGGAGAGGCCGCAGGCGGCGGTGAACGACGGACAGCACGTCCAAAAAGGATCCGCGCCATGAATGCTCCGACCCGCCCCGGCGAGCCGATCGTGGTCGAGGTCGCGCTCGGCGAGCGCGCCTATGACATCGTCATCGGCCGCGGGCTCGTGGCGACGCTCGGGCCTCGCCTCGCCGCCCTCAAGCCGGGCGCCAAGGCCGCCATCGTCTGCGACGTGACGGTCGCGGCCCTGCATCTCGCCGCGATCGAGGCGGCGCTCGCCGCCGCCGGGATCGCCTCCACGCGCGTCATCGTCGCGGCCGGAGAGGGCTCGAAGAGCTTCGCCACGCTGGAGCGCGTCTGCGACGAGCTGCTGGCCGCCAAGATCGAGCGCGGCGATCTCGTCGTCGCGCTCGGCGGCGGTGTCGTCGGCGACCTCTCGGGCTTCGCTGCGGCAGTGACGCGGCGCGGGCTCGACTATGTCCAGGTGCCGACCACGCTGCTCGCCCAGGTCGATTCCTCGGTCGGCGGCAAGACCGCGATCAACTCGCGGCTCGGCAAGAACCTGGTCGGCGCCTTCCATCAGCCGATCCTGGTGCTGGCCGACACGAGCCTGCTCGACACTTTGCCGCCGCGCGAGTTCCGCGCCGGCTATGCCGAGGTCGCGAAATACGGGCTCCTCGGCGACGCCGGCTTCTTCGCCTGGCTGGAGGCGAACGCCCGCGACGTGTTCGCCGGCGGCCCGGCCCGCGAGCACGCCATCGCCACCTGCTGCCGGATGAAGGCCGCGATCGTCGCCCGCGACGAGCGCGAGACCGGCGACCGCGCGCTGCTCAATCTCGGCCACACCTTCGGCCACGCCTTCGAGGCCGCGGCCGGGTTCTCGGCCAAGCTCCTGCACGGCGAGGCCGTGTCGCTCGGCATGGTGCTGGCGTTCCGCTACTCGGCCCGCATCGGCCTCTTGCCGAAGACCGACGCCGAGCGGGTGGAAAAGCACCTCGCCGATGTCGGCCTGCCGACCCGGGTGAAGGACGTGCCGTTCCGCTGGCCCGACGCCGACCGCATGATGGACCTGATGGCGCAGGACAAGAAGGTCTCGCGCGGCCGCATGACCTTCATCCTGGTCCGCGGCATCGGCGAGGCCTTCGTCACCCGCGACGTCGACCAAAACGACATCCGCGCCTTCGTGGCGTCGCAGCTCGCGTGAGAAATTGCGCCGCGGACTCGCTCCGGGTCCCGCTCCCCGCGTTCGGGGAGAGGTGAGCCGCGAATGTCGCGCCTCTACGAGACCCCGCCATGGACGCTTCCGACTGGCTGATCCTCGCCGCCCTCCTGGTCTGCCTCCTCGCCTCGTCGTTCTTTTCGGGGAGCGAGACGGCGCTGACCGCCTCGTCGCGCGCCACGATGGCGCGGCTCGCCCGCGACGGCGACCGCCGCGCCAGGCTGGTGAACAGCCTGCTGGAGGCGCGCGAGCGGCTGCTCGGCGCGCTCCTGATCGGCAACAATGTCGTCAATATCGGCGCCTCGTCGATGGCGACCGGACTCCTGCTCGCTTGGTTCGGCGAGGTCGGCGTCGTCTATGCCACGGTGATCATGACCATGCTGGTCGTGGTGTTCTGCGAGGTGCTGCCGAAGACCGCGGCCTTCGACAACCCGGACCGCATCGCCCTCGCGGTGGCGCGGCCGATGTCCACCCTGGTGCGGCTGTTCGGCCCGGTGATCGGTGCCGTCAACGCGCTGGTGCGGTTCATCCTGGCCCGCTTCGGCATCGTCATCGGCGAGAGCGCCCCGATCCTGACGCCGCACGAGGAGCTGCGCGGCGCCGTCGACCTGCTGCACCGCGAGGGCGGCGTCGAGAAGACCGATCGCGACATGCTCGGCGGCCTGCTGGACCTGCGCGAGCTGACCGTCGCCGACGTGATGATCCACCGCACCGACGTGATCATGGCGAACGCCGGCGACCCGCCGGAGAAGATCGTCGAGGCGGTGCTGTCGGGACCGAAGACCCGGGTACCGCTGTGGCAGGGCACGCCGGAGAACATCGTCGGAGTCCTGCACGTCAAGGACGTGCTGCGCGCCCTGCACGGCAGCGGCGGCGACTTCTCCAAGATCGACGTGATGGGGCTGGCGCGGCCGGCCTGGTTCGTGCCGGAGATCCGGCCGCTGTCCGAGCAGCTCAAGGCGTTCCGCCGGAGAAAGGCGCATTTCGCGCTGGTCGTCGACGAGTACGGCGAGATGATGGGACTCGTCACGCTGGAGGATATTCTCGAGGAGATCGTCGGCGACATCTCGGACGAGCACGACGTCGATCTGGCCGGCGTGCGGACCCAGCCGGACGGCTCGGTGACGGTCGACGGCGGCGTGCCGATCCGCGACCTCAACCGGGTGATGGAGTGGAGCCTGCCCGACGCCGACGCGACGACCATCGCCGGCCTCGTCATCCACGAGGCGCGCTCGATCCCGGAGCCGGGCCAGAGCTTCACGTTCCACGGCTTCCGCTTCCAGGTGCTGCGCCGCCAGCGCAACCGCATCACCTCGCTGCGCATCACCCCGCTGACGCGACGCAAGAACGCGCTGGTCGTGCGGGCCGGGTGAGGCGGGGACCACCTCGTTCACCTCTCCCCGCCGCGCGGGGAGAGGTCGACGTTCGCGCGGTCGGCGCGGATGTCGGGTGAGGGGGCGTCGCCGTGAGTCTGAGCTTTACGGAGACGCCCCCTCATCCGACTCGCCGCTGAGCGGCGAGCCACCTTCTCCCCGCGCGCGGGGAGAAGGAAAAGGGGCGCCGTGGCGGATCGAGTTTACACGCCCTCCCCCGGCGCGGCCGCCTCGATGGCGAGGGCGTGGACGCCGCCTTCGATCTCGGCGGCGAGCGCCTGGTTGATGGCGCGGTGGCGGTCGAGCCGGCTCTTGCCGCGGAACGCTTCCGACACGATCCGCACGCGGAAATGCGTCTGGCCGCCGGGCCGGGCGCCGGCATGGCCTTCGTGGCGGTGGGACTCGTCGATCACCTCGAGGCGCGACGGCGCGAACGCGGCCGAGAGCTTTTCCGTCATGATGTCGCGAACCAGCATGGCGCTTCCTATGTTAGAACCTTCCCGTCGACTCCGCGCCGACGCCGTGTCCGGCCCCGTCGTCTCCCGGTCGAAGCTCGGCCAGCATATCACCCGCCCCCTGTCAATTCTTGCGGGGGGTCGGGCGACGTCCATAATGGCTCGTTATGAAATTCGACTCACCCCTGTTCGATCGCATTCGCGTCAAGCCCGAGCGCGACCGCCGGCCGGCCGAAGGCCCCGCCTGCGAGTGGCCGGGCTGCACGTGCGTGGCGACGCACCGCGCCCCGAAGGGACGCAACCAGGCGCGCGAATACTGGCGGTTCTGCCTCGATCACGTCCGCGAGTACAACCAGAACTACAATTTCTTCGCCGGCATGAGCGACTCCGCCGTCGCCGAATACCAGAAGGACGCCGTCACCGGGCATCGTCCGACCTGGAAGCTCGGCCTCGGCGGCAATCCGCGCACCCGCCGCTTCCGCTCCGACCAGGTGTTCGACGCCGATCCGACCGACCCGTTCGATCTGTTCGGCGAGCTCGGCGGCCATCACGCCGACCCGACCAAGGCGAAGGCCGAGCAGGAGCGTCGCAGCGTGCGCAATGCCGAGCGCAAGGCGCTCCACACGCTGGGCCTGGAGCCGGGCGTCGGCCGCACCGAAATCAAGAGCCGCTTCAAGGAATTGGTGAAGCGCCACCACCCCGATGCCAACGGCGGCGACCGCGGCTCGGAGGACAAGCTCCGGGAAATCCTCGAGGCCTACAATTATCTCAAGTCGACCGGGCTGGTGTGATCGCCGCCGCCCGGCATGTGGTGCGACCTACCGCCGCCATGCCCATATGAGTGCCATGCCCGATCGAGGATCTGCGTTCCGGTCCCGGCAGATCGCGCCCGAGACCGCTTCCGCGCCATGCGGGCGGTCTGCTAAAGAAAAAGGCGGTCTCGACACGCCGCCGACGCCGTATGCCCCACCCCCGCGGGGCCAGGAGGAGCAATGACTGCCGCAACAGAAGCCGTGGCCGGGCTGCCCGACATGAAGGTGTCGGTCCGGCAGCTCTTCGGGATCGACTCCGACATGGAGGTTCCGGCCTTCTCGGAGCCCGACGAGCACGTGCCCGACACCGACCCGGACTATCGCTTCGACCGTCCGACCACGCTCGCCATCCTGGCCGGCTTCGCGCGCAACCGCCGCGTCATGGTCACGGGCTATCACGGCACCGGCAAGTCGACCCATATCGAGCAGGTCGCCGCGCGGCTGAACTGGCCGTGCGTGCGCGTCAATCTCGACAGCCACATCAGCCGCATCGACCTGATCGGCAAGGACGCCATCGTGATCCACGAGGGCCAGCAGGTCACCGAGTTCCGCGACGGCATCCTGCCGTGGGCGCTGCAGCACAACGTCGCGCTGTGCTTCGACGAGTACGACGCCGGCCGCCCAGACGTGATGTTCGTGATCCAGCGCGTGCTCGAGGTGTCGGGCCGCCTGACGCTGCTCGACCAGAACAAGGTGATCAAGCCGCACCCGGCGTTCCGCCTGTTCGCCACCGCCAACACGATCGGGCTCGGCGACACCTCGGGCCTCTATCACGGCACCCAGCAGATCAACCAGGGCCAGATGGACCGCTGGTCGATCGTCACGACGCTGAACTACCTGCCGCACGATAACGAGGTGGAGATCATCCTCGCCAAGGCGAAGCACTATCGCAACACCCAGGGGCGCGACATCGTCGGCAAGATGGTGCGGGTCGCCGATCTCACCCGCAACGCCTTCATGAACGGCGACCTGTCGACCGTGATGAGCCCGCGCACGGTCATCACCTGGGCCGAGAACGCCGACATCTTCAAGGACATCGGCTTCGCGTTCCAGGTCACGTTCCTGAACAAGTGCGACGAGCTGGAGCGGCCGCTGGTCGCCGAGTTCTATCAGCGCTGCTTCGGCCAGGAACTCCCGGAGTCGTCCGTCAACGTCGCGCTGAGCTGAGGCGCCGCCCTGTCGTCCTGATCCGCGTGTCCCCGCGAAAGCGGGGACCCAGGGGCGACACGGCGAGGCGCCCTGGATGCCCGCCTGCGGGCATGAGCGGAGTGTGGGGCAAGAACGGCAAGCGATATGGCGTCGAACACCAGCAAAGGCAAAGGCGGCAAGGAAGCTCCGAACGAGCCGTTCAAGCGGGCCGTCGGGGTCTGCCTCAAGGCCATCGCGCGAAAGCCGGACCTCGAGGTGCAGTTCGCCGCCGACCGGCCGGGCGCCGCCGGCAACAAGGCGCGGCTGCCCGAGCCGCCGCGCAAGTTCTCGGCCGGCGACGCCGCGATCGTGCGCGGCCACGCCGACGCGATCGCGCTGCGCATGGCCTGTCACGACCACGCCGTGCATCGCAAGCTCCTGCCCGGCGGCCAGCAGGCGCGTGCCGTGTTCGAGGCGGTCGAGCAGGCGCGCGTCGAGGCGATCGGGGCGAAGCGCATGCTCGGCGTCGCCCGCAATCTCGGGGCGATGCTGGACGACCGCTATCACCGCGGCCGCTACGAGGAGATCACCGACCGGGCCGACGCGCCGCTGGAGGACGCGCTCGCCATGATCGTGCGCGAGCGCCTCACCGGCGCGGCGCCGCCTGCGGCCGCGCGCAAGATCGTCGAGCTGTGGCGTCCGCTGATCGAGCAGAAAGCGGGTCCCGATCTCGACAAGCTCGGCCGCTTCCTCGAGGACCAGCAGGGCTTCGGCGACGCCGTCCACGATCTCCTCGACTCGCTCGACATGGGCGACGACCGCGGTCGCGCCGACGAGGAGGAGGACTCGGACCAGAGCAAGGACGACGGCCAGCAGGACGACCAGGGCCAGGACGGCGAGACCTCCGAGAGCGAGGACATGGAGCGCTCGACCGTCGAGGAAGCCGACGCCTCCGCCGACGACATGCCCGAGAGCTCGACCGAGGCGCTCGACGCACCCTCGGCCGACATGCCGGAGGATTCGGAGAGCGGCAACCCGGAGACCGCGGCCGAGCCGTGGAAGATGCGCGAGCGCCGCAACGAGCCGCGCGGCCCGGCCTACAAGGCCTATGTCAGCAAGTTCGACGAGGTGATGGGCGCCGAGGATCTGTGCGAGCCGGAGGAGCTCGAGCGGCTGCGCGGCTATCTCGACAAGCAGCTCGCTCATCTGCAGGGCGTCGTCGCCCGGCTCGCCAACCGGCTGCAGCGCCGCCTGATGGCGCAGCAGAACCGCTCCTGGGACTTCGACCTGGAGGAGGGCATCCTCGATCCGGCCCGCCTCACCCGCGTGGTCATCGATCCGCTGCATCCGCTCTCCTTCAAGTGGGAGAAGGACACGGATTTCCGCGACACCGTCGTCACGCTGCTGATCGACAACTCCGGATCCATGCGCGGGCGCCCGATCACCGTGGCCGCCACCTGCGCCGACATTCTCGCGCGCACGCTGGAGCGCTGCGGCGTCAAGGTCGAGATCCTCGGCTTCACGACGCGGGCCTGGAAGGGTGGGCAGTCGCGCGAGGCGTGGCTCGCCGCCGGCAAGCCGGCCAATCCGGGCCGCCTCAACGACCTGCGCCACATCGTCTACAAGGCGGCCGATGCGCCGTGGCGGCGGGCGCGCAGGAATCTCGGCCTGATGATGCGCGAGGGCCTCCTCAAGGAGAACATCGACGGCGAGGCGCTCGACTGGGCCCACAAGCGCCTCTTGGCGCGACCCGAGCAGCGCAAGATCCTGATGATGATCTCGGACGGCGCCCCGGTCGACGACTCCACCCTGTCGGTCAACTCGGGCAACTATCTGGAGCGCCACCTGCGCCACATCATCGAGGAGATCGAGCAGCGCTCGCCGGTCGAGCTGATCGCCATCGGCATCGGCCACGACGTGACGCGCTACTACCGCCGCGCCGTCACCATCGTCGACGCCGAGGAGCTCGGCGGCGTGATGACCGACAAGCTCGCCGAGCTGTTCGACGAGCAGGCGATGTCGCGCGAGCGCAAGCAGCGCACCCGCCGCCGGTACGACGCGTGATCGGCCGCGGCCGGACCCGGATCGTCGCCGCCGGCATCGGCGTCGCGGCGCTGGTGATGGCGGCCGCGATCTCGATCTCGGCCCAGCACGGGCGCGCCCAGCCCGTCGGCGCGACGCCGCAGCGGGGCGCCGCCGCGACCGCCATCGCCCCGGCCCGGCACGAGGCGATCGAGGTCGAGGCGCGGCCGCTCGCCACCTTCGAGATCGGCAAGCCGAACCAGGTGCGCTTCGGCCGCCTGCAGTTTCGCGGCGGCGTCGAGCTGACCTCGCGCAGCAAGTCGTTCGGCGGCATCTCCGGCCTCGTGATGCTCGACGACGCGCGCTTTCTCGCCGTCACCGACAAGGCCGCATGGTTGACGGGCCGCATCGTCTATCAGGGCCAGCGGCCGGTCGGCGTCGCCGACGCCGTGATGAGCCCGATCATGGGGCCGGACGGCCGCACCCTGGCGGAGCGCGGCTGGTACGACACCGAGGCCGTCACGGCCGACCGCGGCATCGCCTATGTCGGCATCGAGCGCGCCAACCGCATCGTGCGGTTCGAGTTCGGCAAGCTCGGCACGGCGGCGCCCGCGAAGGTGATGCCGTGGCCGGCGGGCCTCGCGGGCCTGCCGAACAATCGCGGCGTCGAGGCGCTCGTCGCGGTGCCGCGCGGAACGCCCGTCTCGCCGCTCGCCGGCGCCCTGATCGTGATCACCGAGCGGGCGCTCGACCCGGCCGGCAACGTCAAGGCGGCACTGCTCGGCGGCCCGCGCCCCGGCCTGTTCACGGTCGCCCGCCACGACGGCTTCGACATCAGCGACGCCGCGCTGCTGCCCGACGGCGACCTCCTGCTGCTGGAGCGACGCTTCACCTGGACGACCGGCGTCGCGATGCGGCTGCGCCGCATCCCGATCGCGACGATCGCACCGGGCGCCGTGGTCGACGGTCCGGTGCTGATCACGGCCGACATGGGCTTTCAGATCGACAACATGGAGGCGCTCGGCGTCCATGTCGGCGACGGCGGCGAGACCGTGCTGACGCTGGTGTCGGACGACAACTTCTCCTTCCTCCAGCGCACCGTGCTGCTGCAGTTCACGCTGCTGGACGAGTGAGCCCGTCGTCGCTCGCGACGTCGGAGACGTGGAGCGCGAAGCCGTGCGCTCCCGGCGCGCCGATCTCCGGACGCAGCTCGCAGGTCGGGATCAGATAATCACCGCCGTTCTGTCGGCGGAACCGGATCGGCGGTGTGGTGGCGATCGTCCGCATCCGCTCGCGCAGGCCCGCGGCGGCGGTGTCGAATCCGGCTGCGTCGAGCCGGTCGGCGCGATGCACCACGTAGGCCGGGAGCACGTCGTAGCCGGGGTAGAACAGGACTCCGTGGTTGATCGGGAACAGGAGGTCGTCGATCGGCCCGTTCACGCCGCGCGGCGAATAATGCTCCTGCCAGCCGCCCGTGGTGGTGATCACCATGGCGCGCCGGCCGGCGAAGACGCCCTCGCCGTAACGGTCGCCCCAGCGCGCCTCGCTGTGCTCGCCGACCCCGTAGGCGAACCCGTAGGCGAACACCCGGTCCACCCAGCCTTTCAGGATCGCCGGCATGGTGAACCACCACAGCGGAAACTGCAGGATCAGAACGTCGGCCCACAGGAGCTTGTCCTGCTCGGCCATCACGTCGGCCGTGAGCCCCCGCGCGGCGAAACCGGCCTTCGAGGCGCCCGGCACCTTCAGGCGCCCCTCCGGCGCGAGCTGCGGAAAGTCGTCGCGATCGACATCGGCCTTGAAGCGCATGGCGTAGAGGTCCGACACCTGCACGGCGTGGCCGGCAGCGGTCAGCTCGGCGACGGCAACGTCGCGCAGTGCCGCACTGAGCGACCGGGGTTCGGGATGGGCAAAGACGATCAGGACGTTCATGGAGGGCTCCAGGCGAGGGACGACTTGCCATTCGACCTAGCGTCACCGAGAACGATCCGGTAGCTGTTCGGAATGGATATGATCGTGCCGAAAAATGGATAGATCGGACGTCACGCTGGAGCGGATGCGGACCTTCGTCCGGGTCGCGGAGCGGGGCAGTCTGTCGGCGGTGGCCCGCGAGCTGGGAATCGGCCAGTCGACGGTCACGCGCCACCTGCGGGAGCTCGAGGCGGCAGTCGGCGTTTCCCTGCTCGGCCGCACCACCCGGCGGGTCACGATGACCGACGAGGGCACGCGCTACTACGCGACCTGCGTCCAGATCCTGCGCCTCGTGGACCAGGCCGGCGAGGAGGCGCGCGGAACCCGCAGCGCACCGGCCGGCACGGTCCGCGTCTCTTGCACGGCGGCGCTCGGTGTCCTGCACGTCACCCGACTGCTCCTGGCGTTCCAGGACCGCTATCCCGACATCGGCATCGATCTCGGCCTCACCGACGAGCGGGTCGACCTGGTGCGCGACGGCGTCGACGTCGCGGTGCGGCTGGGCCCGCTCGGCGACACCGCCATGACGCTGCGCCGGCTCGGCGCGAGCCGGCGCGTGCTGGTCGCCTCGCCCGCCTATCTGGCGGCGCGCGGCACGCCGACCGATCCGCGCGACCTGCTCGGGCACGAGGGCCTCCGGATGACCAACGTGGCCGGCAGCGACACGCTGCTGCTCGAGGGCCCCGACGGTGCGCGCCACGCCGTGCCGTTCGGCGGGCGGCTGCGGGTCGATCACGGGCTGGCGGCGCGCGAGGCGCTGATCGCCGGGCGCGGCATCGCACCGGCGCATCGCTGGCTGGTCGACGATCTCGTCGCCGCGGGCCGACTGATCGTCGTCATGCCGGAGTACAGCCTGCCGACGACGCCGCTGAGCCTGCTGGTCGTTCCGGAGCGGGCCGGGATCACCCGCGTGCGGCTGCTGGTCGACGTCCTGGCCGCCGAGATCGCCGGCCTGCCGGGGATCGATCCGCCGGGCGGGACGGCACCGGCCGCGCGGACGTGATCACGACGCCGAGGCCGGCAGGCCAAACACCCAGTCGAACAGCGCCGTGAAGCCGAACGTGTAGGCGGTGAAGAACGCGATCAGGCCGAGGTCGTAGAGGAACGCCTCCCACAGCGTCACGTCGAGCTGCCAGGCGATCAGCGGCACCAGCATCAGCACCAGGCCGGCCTCGTAGAGGGTCGCGTGGACGACGCGGCGCGCCAGCGACCGGCCATGCACCCGGCGCGACGCCTCCCAGCGCTCGAAGGCGAGATTGAAGACGTAGGCCCAGCTCACCGCGATCACCGAGGACGCAACCGCGATGACACCGGTGTCGACGGCCGGCTGGCCGGAGACGACCGACAGGGCGGCCGTCACCACGACGAGCGCGACGAGCTCGTAGAGCGTCACGTAGACGACGCGGCGGATCGTCGGATTCTGCATGCGAGACGGCGGCATCGGATGGCGCGGGGCGAACCGGGACAGAATCGGGCGGGACAGCAGCGGGGTGGAGCAGGCACAAAAAAAGCGCCGGCGGAACCGGCGCTCCGTATCGCACCGAGCGAACGCGGCGATCAGGCCGCCTCGGCCTCGGTCTCGCCGTCGTCGTCCGCCTCGCCTTCGCCCTTGGCGGCGGCGCCGCGCTTCGGACCCTTGGCGAGCGACGCCTCGATCTCCTTCACGGCCTCCGTGTCGGTGATCCGCTGCACGGCCGAGATCTCGCGCGCCAGCCGATCGAGGGCGGCCTCGTAGAGCTGCCGCTCGCTGTAGGACTGCTCGGGCTGGCTCTCCGACCGATAGAGGTCGCGCACCACCTCGGCGATGGCGACGATGTTGCCGGAATTGATCTTCGCCTCGTACTCCTGGGCGCGGCGCGACCACATGGTGCGCTTCACCCGGGCCCGCCCCTTGAGCGTCTCGAGGGCGCGCTTGACGATCGGCGGCTCGGCGAGCTTGCGCATGCCGACGGCGCTGATCTTCGCGGTGGGGACCCGCAGCGTCATCTTGTCCTTGACGAAGTTGATGACGAACAGCTCGAGCTTGTGGCCGGCGACCTCCTGCTCCTCGATCGCCGTGATCTGGCCCACGCCGTGAGCCGGATACACGATGAACTCGTTCGTCTTGAAGCCTTGACGCTGGGTCGTCTTCTTGTTGGACATTCCGGGAACTGCTCCTTCAACCTCCGGCGGCTTGCCGGGGTCCTCCACCCGAGGGCGGGGGGATGGTTTGGCCGAAGCCTTGGGGGTCGCCTTGACGGCGGCCTTGACCTCCGTCGCGACGGGGGTCGTCGATTCGAGGCTTTTCGTCTCGAGGGTCGTCGTCTTGGTGTCTGCCGCCTTGATGCCTGTCGTCTTGGTCTCTGCCGCCTGGTCCGTCGTCGGTCCGACGTCGGGCTTGCGGATCGGCTTGGCCGGCTTGGTCGCGGGCATCTCGGCCCGCACCGGCGATGGGTTGGCCGCGCTGCCGCGGCGGACGTTATCCCGCGTCGTCTTGGTCGTCCGCCGACGGGCCGGCGCGGCGGCCTTGCCGGGCGCCTTGACGGCGACCTTCGAGGCGGCCTTGGCAGCCGGAGCCTTGGCAGCCGACGCCTTGGTGGCCGGCGCCTTCGCAGCCGGGGCCTTGGACGCAGCGGTCTTGGACGCAGCGGTCTTGGACGCGGCGGCCGCGGCCTTGGAGGCGGAGGCCTTGGAGGTGGCCGGCTTCGGAGTCGCGGTCTTCGACGCCGCGGATTTCGTGGACGGGGCCTTGGACGAAAGCGCCTTCGAGACCCGCGCCTTGGACGCCGTCCGGGACGCAGGCTTCACGACGGCCTTCTTCAACTTCGACTTGTGCCGAGTTTTTGCTGCCACTGTGATCGCGTGCCTTCTCGCGGAAAGACACGCCTCCGTATGACGGTTCCCAAGGAACGCCCCGAAAAAATATGCTCCCGGGAGGGAGCGCTCGGAGCCGTGATCTCATGTGTGATGCTTATATATCACATTCATTGCAAAAAACAAAGCCGTACGGTGCGGCATTCGGCCATCACCGTACCCAATGAACATTAAATTTTAGATATTTGGAGGCGAGGCTGGCAAAACGCCCGCACCGCGCGAGGGCCGCGCCGCGACGGCGGCCCTCGAGGTCGGTCCTTGCGGTCCGCGAGCCGTCAGTCGCCCGAGCCGGGATTCGGCGAGAAGAGCTTGAGCTTGTCCGGCTTTCCGTCCCACTCCTTGTGGTCCGGCGGCGGATCGCGCTTCACCGTGACGTTCGGCCACGTCTTGGCGTATTCGGCGTTGAGGCCGAGCCACTGCTCGAGGCCCGGCTCGGTGTCCGGCTTGATCGCCTCGGCCGGGCATTCCGGCTCGCAGACCCCGCAATCGATGCACTCGTCCGGGTGGATGACGAGCATGTTCTCGCCCTCGTAGAAGCAGTCCACCGGACACACTTCGACGCAGTCCATGTACTTGCACTTAATGCAGTTTTCAGTAACCGTGTAGGTCATCTTCGACTCCGGCCGACAGGGCCCAGTTTTGCCTGTGCCTAGCGCATCGGCACCGCACGCGCAAGCGAACGGGTCTGTCGCGCGACGAAAAACCCGCCCGACCGCGGCACCGGACCAACTCGGCGGGGATCGCCCGCCGGGCCGGCCGACAGGACCGGGATCGCCGCCTCCGACCCGCCGATTCGTTAACCGCTGGCCGAAAAAGTTCGCGCTCCGGGTCGGGCGGACGTCACCGTCACGGGCGCGGGCCGGCGTCGCCCCTTCCCTCGGCCGTGGTCAGTCGTCGTCGCCGTGGAGCCGGTCGAGGGCGCGGCGGTCGCGCTTGGTCGGCCGTCCGGTCCCGGTCTCGCGCGATCCCGCCGCGGCGGACTCGGGGGCCGGCTCCGGCCGGACCGTCTCGTCGCGGAACAGCGCCTGCGCGTCGGTCGCCGAGCCGCGCCGCTCGGCGAAGCCGGTGACGGCCAGCACCCTGACCTGGCGGTCGAGCGCCACCGTCACCACGTCGCCGCGCTTCACCGGGCGGCTCGCCGCGTCGATGCGCACCCCGTTGATCCGGACATGGCCGGCAGCCGCGAGCGCGGCCGCGGCGCTGCGGGTGCGCACCACCCGGGCGTGCCACAGCCACTTGTCGATGCGCTGGCGGTCGCCGTCGACCACGGGGCGATGCTCTCCGCCGGTCAGTGCTTCTCCTTGGCGCTGGCCTCGAGCTGCGCCTTGAGGGCGGCGAGCTTGGCGAACGGGGAGTTCGGATCCGGCTCCTTGTTGCTCCGGTCCGCCCGCTCGTCGCGGCTCTGATAGGTGCGCGGCGGCCGCTCGCCACGATCCTGACGGTCGGGCCGGCGGCCACCCTCGTGGCGCGGCCGATCGGAGCGGTCGCGGTCCGGGCCGCCGCGCGGACGCCCGCGCGCCTGCCGGTCGCCGTCGCGGCGATCGCCGCCCCGATCGTTGCGCTGCTCGCCACGCTCCGGCCGGTCGCGCCGATCGCCGCGGT
>NZ_JBEOMB010000128.1:0-23217 GCF_046000175.1 Rhodoplanes sp. SY1 | reverse complement strand
CTTCTTGGATCGGCTCTCACACGCCGCGCGAAATCTCCGTCAGGATGTGCTTCACCGAGGGCGTGACGATCGCCACGAACTGGGCTTCACGCTGGCGGCGGTGGACCTCTGAACGGCGCATGTAGCCGCGGGCGCCGAGCGCCAGCACGGCGGCCTGCGTCGCCTCGAGCGCCAGCCAGGCGCCGTCGAGCCGCGCCTTCAGCACCTCGATGAACGCGCCGCGCGACGGATCCTCGTGCGATGCCGCGAGAACAGCGGCGCGTTCGGTCAAGGCGTCGGCACGGGCCTCGATCGCGTCGGCGTCGAGCGGCAGCACGGCGACGGGTTTTTCGCCCAGAAGCTTGGTGTCCTTGCGCATCAGCGCAGCCGCGGCGCGTGCGGTCCCCAGGGCCATGCCGAATTGCAGCAGCACAAAACCCTGGCGGATGGTCGGAACGAAGCGGACGGCATCCTCGGTGATCACGGCGTCGTCGGGCACGAACACGTCGCGCAGCATCACGGCGTAGGTGCGCGTGCCCTCCAGCGCCAGGAACGGCCCGACCTCGACCAGCGACACGCCCTCCGCCGCGCAGTCGAACACCGCCATGATGCGTCGCCCGCCGTCCGCGCCGTCGCCGACCGCGAAGACCGAGGCGAACAAATGATCCGGCCCGAGATTGGAGACCCAGGGCAGGCGGCCCGACACCCGCCAGCCGCCCGGCACGCGCACGCCCGAGAAGGCGAGCCGGTCGAGCTTGGAAAACGTCTTCATCGGGTTCGACAGCCCGGTGCCGCCGAGCTTTTCGCCGGCCGCGATGGCGGCGAGCCAGTTTTGTCGCGGCGCCGGGTTCTCCGAGCGCGCCAGGTACCAGGCGAGCGCGTCCTGGCACCAGGTGCAGAACGCCGTCGAGCCGCAGGCCGTGCCGACCGTCGCCATGTCGGCGACGGCCGCGACGAGCCCGCCGGCCGGATGCGCGCCGGTGTGATGCGCATAGGCGCCGGCGGCGCCGAGCGCGCGCATCACCGCCTCGGGATAGAGCCCGTCCTCGTCGATGGCGCGGGCGAGCGGCGCGAGGTCGCGCGCCACGATCTCGGCGACGGAGCGGCCCGCGGCTGAGGCGGGCGGCGGCGACGTCGGCGGAGCTGCGATCTCGACCCCGAGACTCATGCGCGCGAAACCTCGACCGGCACCGGGTTCTTGATCGTGCCGAGCACCGGCGACCATTGCGCCGCGTGGGCGACCACCTCGGCGATCTCGGCGTCGGTCGCACCGTCCACGTCGAGATGCGCCTTCAGCCGCACCGCGGTGAGGCCGACGGGCTTGGGCGACAGATCGCCCGTGCCCCACACCGACGTGATGTTGATGTCGCCCTCGAGCTCGACCGCGATCGCCTTGATGGTCCAGCCGCGCGCCACCGCGTTGGCCTGCAGGCCGACCGCGACGCAGGAGCCGAGCGCGGCGAGCAGCGCCTCGGTCGGGTTCGGCGCCGTGTCGTCGCCGAGCAGGCCCGGCGGCTCGTCGACGACATGGGCGTCGAGGTCGCGCACGTAGTTGAGATGGCGGAAGCGCTTGCCCTCGGCGACGGTACGGACCTTGAGGGTCCGCACCGCGGACGGGTCGGACCGGCCCTTGTCGCCCAGCGCCTTCAGGCGCTCGGCGTCGATCGACTCGAACGGCGTGGTGAGCGTGGTCTTCACGGCGACGACGGTGCTCATGGGGCTCCTTGTGGCGTGTTCAGGGGTGAGGACGGCGTCAGGCCGTCGGGGTCCAGCGGGCGCGGTCGAGCAGGGCGGCCGCGAGCGCGTCGAGGGCGAAGCCGATCAGGCCGATCAGCAGGACGAGGGCGGCGAGGCGGTCGTATTCGAGCGTGTCGCGGGCGTCGTTGATGGCGTAGCCGAGGCCCGAGGTGACGCCGAGGAACTCCGCCGGCACCAGCACGATCCAGGCGACGCCGAGGGCCAGGCGGAAGCCGGTGAGGATGTCGGGCGCCACGGCCCGCACCACGACGACGCGCACCAGCGCGAAGCCGCGGCCGCCGAGCGTGCGGCCGACCGCGATCCAGGCCGGGTCGATCCGCTTCACGCCGGCCGCGGTCGCGAACACGATCGGCCAGATCGCCGCCGCCGCGATCAGGAACACGATGGCGCCGTTCCAGGTCGGGAAGGCGAGCACGGCGACCGGCATCCAGGCCAGCGGCGAGACCATCCGCAGGATCTGGAACGGCAGCTGCACGGCGCGCTCGACGAGCGGCAAGAGGCCGATCGCGATGCCGACCGGGATGCCGATCAGCGCCGCGACGACGAGCCCCTGCAGCACGCGCGAGAGGCTGGGGGCGGCAGCCTTCCAGGCATCGCCCGACGTGATCAGGTCGCCGAAGGCGGCGAGCGCCGGCGCCGGCGCGAAGCCCGTGAAGGCGACCAGCCGCGGGCTCGATGCGATGACGAGGCCGCCGATCCACCACAGGGCGAACAGGCCGACGAGGCCGGCGGCGGGCGGGGCCGCCCAGCGCAGGTAGCCGGCGAGCTGCCCGCCCGAGAGGCCGGCACGCTGCAGCCGGGTCCGCGGCTCCGCGATCGTCATGTCCGCGGGCGTCCTGTCCAGCACGGTCGTCGTCATAACGTCAGGATCTCCTCGCGCACGAACGGGCTCGTCCGGTCGACGCTCGGATCGTCGACCCAGCCGGGGTTCTTCTTCAGCGCCGCCTCGACGAAGCGCAGGTCGTAGAGGTCTTTCGCGACGAGCTCCGGATCGAGCGCCTTGAGGAACGCGGTGTCGCCTTCCACCACGGTCTTCTGCATCGCCTCGATGATCAGCTTGGTCGCCGACGGGTAGGGCCAGGGCTGGAAGTCGATGCGGCCGGACTTCCAGTCGCGATGCCGGATCGCGCCGGAGGTGTCGTAGGCCGCGCCGTAATCCGTCATCGCCTTGAGCACGACATCACCCGGCACCGGCAGATAGCCCTTGCCGTCCTTCGAGAGCAGCTTCGCCACCTCGGGCTTGTTCCTGGAGGCGAAGATCTGCGCCTTGACGATGGCGTCGGTGATCTTCTGGGTCCACGCGGGCCGCTCCTGCGTGTCGCGCTCGTGCACGGCGACGACGCAGCAGGGATGGTTCTTCCAGATGTCGCCGGTGAAGCGCAGCATGCGGGCGCCGACGCGCAGCTCGCCGAGCGCGTTGAACGGCTCGGCGACGATGTAGCCGTCGATCTTCTTGGCCGCGAGCGCCGTCGGCATCTCGGGCGGCGCGAGAATCTGCAGCGCCACCTCGCCGGGCGCGACGGGCGCGCCTTCCGGCTTGATCACCGGGGTGAGGCCGACCTGCCGCAGGCCGAACTGCAGCACGACATTGTGCATCGAGTACCAGAACGGCACGGCGATGCGGGCGCCCGACAGATCCTTGAACTCGCGGATCGTCGTGTGGGCGCCGACGACGAGGCCCGAGCCGTTGGTGTGGGCCCAGGCCAGGAGCTTCACCGGGAACTTGTTGTTGTAGCGCATCCACACCGGGATGGGCTTGAGGAAGTGGACGACGTTGAAGCGCCCGGCCGCGAAGCCCTCGACCAGTGCCGACCAACTCCGCACCGGCGTCGGCGGCTCGACCGTCAGGCCCTCCGCCTCGAACAGCCCCTGTGCATGCGCGACGAGCAGTGCCGCCGCATCGGTGATCGGCAGATAGCCGATGCGCACCACCTCGTCGGTCGAGGCGTGCGCCGTCGTCCCGATCCCGGCAGCGGCGAGCCACGCGCCGAGCCCGCCGCGCGCGAGCGCATCGAGCGTGCCACGCCGCGTCCAGTCGGCCCGAAACCACTCTTGTGACAAGGCGAGCGGGTGCTCGGCGCGCAGGGCGTCGTCGTGACTCATCGGGGGCTCCGTCGCGGTCGTCGTGTCGTCGTGATCAGGCCGCGTCGAGGCGCGCCACCACGCGGTCGCGGGTCGTCGCGTCGATGCCGTTCTCGATCGCGAGGTCCTCGGCGACCCGACCGGGATGCCCGGACAGCAGCACGGCGCGCGTGCACAAGGCCTCGGCATCGGCGAGATCGTGGCTGACCAGGATCAACGTAGTGCCGGCGTCGAGCGCGAGCCGCAGGACGTCGGCGCGCAGCGCCGCGCGGGTGCCCATGTCGAGCGCCGAGAACGGCTCGTCGAGCAGCAGCACGTCGGGCCGCGGCGCCAGCGCGCGGGCGAGCGCGACGCGCTGCTGCTGACCGCCCGACAGCTCGGTCGGCAGCGCATCGGCCCGGTCCGACAGGCCGATCTGGGCGAGCAGCGCGCCGACGCGCAGCCGCGCCGCGTCCTGATCACGTCGCATCAGGCCGGAGAAGCGCAGGCCGAGCTCGACGTTCTGCCGCACGCTCGCCCACGGCAGCAGCGCCGGCCGCTGCAGCATCATGGTGACGCCGGGCAGGGGGCCGTCGACGGGGCGTCCGCCGATGGTGACGGTCCCCTCGGTCGGCTTCGCCAATCCGGCGATCATCTGCATCAGCGTGGATTTGCCGGCGCCGGATGCCCCGAGCAGGGCGACGCGCTCTCCGGCCGCGACCGCGAGATCGATGTCGTCGAGCACGACGCGACGGCCGTATCGGTGCGACAGCCCGGTGATGGTGACTGGAAGAGACACGGGGGTTCTCCGTTGGTCACGAGAATATCCGGATGCACGTCCCTTCAAGCAAGAGTAGTGCCATGCGTTGTTCGAGCGGAATCGACATGGTTGTTCTCCCCCCGGCTCGCTGCGGAGAAAACTCGGTTCTTTCAGGAGAAACGCGGCGCGCCGCCGGCCGCTGAAGCCGGTTCACGCGGCCGCGTTCGGTTCGGGCCGGTGCGGGCTCGGGAGCGGGCCTGCTGCCCGGCAATGCAGCAATCGCGCGTTCGCCGTGCGCGATGCTCTCGACAAGGCCGTCGGCATGGGCCGATATCGCGCCGGCGTCTTCGGCGACGTGATCTGCCGGCCGGAGACGCCGCGATGCAACTGCCAAGGAACACAGAAGCCATGCTGCGCGCCTACCGTGAACATGCCGCCGAACGTGATCGCCTCGGGATTCCGCCGCTGCCTCTCTCGGCCGAGCAGACGGCCGCGGTGGTCGCGCTGCTGCGCGCCCCGCCGGCCGGCGAGGAGGCGTTCCTGCTCGAGCTCCTCACGCATCGGGTGCCGGCCGGCGTCGACGACGCCGCCAAGGTGAAGGCGACGTTCCTGGCCGGGATCGCGGCGGGCGAGGAACAATCGGCGCTGATCTCGCGGCTGCGGGCGACCGAGCTGCTCGGCACCATGCTGGGCGGCTTCAACGTGGCGCCGCTGGTCTCGCTGCTGTCCGACCCGGAGGTCGGCGCCGCCGCCGCCCAGGCGCTGAAGCATACGCTGCAGGTGTTCGATGCCTTCGACGCGGTCGCGGCGCTCGCCGAGCGCGGCGACGCCAACGCCAAGGCGGTGCTGGCCTCGTGGGCCGAGGCGGAGTGGTTCACGTCGCGGCCCGAGGTTCCGGCGTCGCTCGAGATCGTCGTGTTCAAGGTGACGGGCGAGACCAACACGGACGACCTGTCGCCGGCGCCCGACGCCACCACGCGGCCCGACATCCCGATGCATGCGCTCGCGATGCTCAAGAACCCGCGGCCCGGCATCGTGCCGGACGAGCCGGGCGTGCGCGGACCGACCAGGCAGCTCGGCGCACTCGTCGCCGGCGGCCGCCCGGTCGCCTATGTGGGCGACGTCGTCGGCACCGGCTCGTCGCGCAAGTCGGCCACCAACTCGGTGCTGTGGTTCACGGGCCGCGACATCCCCTACGTTCCCAACAAGCGCTTCGGCGGCGTCTGCCTCGGCGGCAAGATCGCGCCGATCTTCTACAACACCATGGAGGATGCCGGCGCGCTGCCGATCGAGCTCGACGTCTCCAAGATGGAGATGGGCGACGTGATCGAGCTGCGCCCCTACGATGGCAAGGCGCTCAAGAACGGCGACGTGATCGCGACCTTCACGGTCAAATCCGACGTGATCTTCGACGAGGTGCGGGCCGGCGGCCGCATTCCGCTGATCATCGGCCGTGCGCTGACCGCGAAGGCGCGGGCGAAGCTCGGCCTGCCGCCCTCGACGCTGTTCCGCCAGACGGCGGCGCCGGCCGGCAAGGCCAAGGGCTTCTCGCTCGCCCAGAAGATCGTCGGCCGCGCCTGCGGCCTGCCGGAGGGGCAGGGCGTGCGCCCGGGCAGCTATTGCGAGCCGCGGATCGCCACGGTCGGCTCCCAGGACACCACCGGCCCGATGACCCGCGACGAGCTGAAGGACCTCGCCTGCCTCGGCTTCTCGGCCGACCTCGTGATGCAGTCGTTCTGCCACACGGCGCCGTATCCGAAGCCCGTGGACGTGCGCACTCATCGCGAGCTGCCGGGCTTCTTCGCCAGCCGCGGCGGCGTCGCGCTGAAGCCGGGCGACGGCGTCATCCACTCCTGGCTCAACCGCCTGACGCTGCCCGACACGGTCGGCACCGGCGGCGACAGCCACACGCGCTTCCCGATCGGCATCTCGTTCCCGGCCGGCTCCGGCCTCGTCGCCTTCGCGGCGGCGACCGGCGTGATGCCGCTCGACATGCCGGAGTCCGTGCTGGTGCGCTTCAAGGGCGAGATGCAGCCCGGCATCACGCTGCGCGATCTCGTCAACGCGATCCCCTACGTCGCCATCCAGCAGGGCCTGCTCACCGTCGAGAAGAAGGGCAAGAAGAACGTCTTCAACGGCCGGATTCTGGAGATCGAGGGCCTCCCCGATCTCAAGGTCGAGCAGGCGTTCGAACTGTCCGACGCGTCGGCCGAGCGTTCGGCGGCGGCCTGCACGGTGCGGCTCGGCACCGCGCCGGTGATCGAGTATCTGCGCTCCAACGTGGCGCTGATCGGCCGGATGATCGCCGACGGCTACGGCGACCGGACCACGCTCGAGCGTCGGCGCGACGCCATGAACGCCTGGCTCGCCAATCCGACGTTGATCGAGCCGGACGCGGAGGCCGACTACGCCGCCGTGATCGAGATCGATCTCGCCACCATCACCGAGCCGCTGCTCGCCTGCCCGAACGATCCGGACGACGTGAAGCCGCTGTCGGCGGTCGCGGGCGACAAGATCGACGAGGTGTTCATCGGCTCGTGCATGACGAACATCGGCCACTTCCGGGCCGCGGCCCATGTGCTCGCCGGCGAGACCGACCTGCCGACCCGGCTGTGGGTGGCGCCGCCGACCCGCATGGACGCGCAGATCCTCACCGAGGAGGGCTTCTACGCCCCGCTCGGCAAGGCGGGTGCCCGCATGGAGATGCCCGGCTGCTCGCTGTGCATGGGCAACCAGGCGCAGATCCGGAAGGGCTCGACCGCGGTGTCGACCTCGACCCGCAACTTCCCGAACCGGCTCGGCCTCGACACCCGAGTCTATCTCGCCTCGGCGGAGCTCGCCGCGGTGTCGGCCCGGCTCGGCCGCATCCCCACCATGGACGAGTACCTGCAGGGGACCAGCGCCGTGACGGCCAAGGCGGCCGACATCTACCGCTACATGAACTTCGACCAGATCCCCGAATACGCCTCCTGACGACCAGCACGGCCGGCATCCCGCGCCCCGATAGGGCACGGGGTGCCGACGTCCAGGAGCGGTGAAACCGACCGGCGCCGACACCCAACCGAGACAATCCCACCGGTGCCCCAGACCGTGGCGACGCGACATGTGAGACAGTCGAATGGCGCGCTCGGAGCGCCTCGATTAAGAAATGTAGAGTGCAATAAAATACCCGTTTTGCTTCGCGTAATCAAGTATTTGTTGCTAAGCCACTCTCCACATTCAGCAGCGAGAAATACAGACTGTTGCACGCGATATTGGACACCGTGTTGAGCGGGTCGCGACCGAATTTTCCCGACGGTAGTCTGCGCGAATGTCCGGGTCGATGATTAACGAGGGAAGGGCGTCCAGACGCTTGGTGCGACAACTTCATCGGCACCCAAAGTTGGAACAGCTCGACAGTGACACCATCCGTGCAGACCGAAGCGTTCGCTCTCCGGCCCGTCAATTCACAGGCCATTCAATCCTCAGGAGGGGTGAGCTTCGTTACTGCCGTTTGCAGTGCCTTGTTGCAGCGGATCAGGTCCGACAACAGCGTCTCGTCGATCTCCATACGGCCTTCGTACTCCGCAAGGTTCCGCTCGTTGTGCGCCTTTAGGAAGACCTGCACGTCGGTCTTGTCGATCCCCAGCGTGTGCACGAGGGTCTGAAACACGGTGATCCGGTTTTGTTTTCCGAGCGGAATCCGTTCAGGCGCAAGACGGCCAGAGCTAAGCGGTGCGCAGCTCCGTAGGCTAGGTCGAATTTACTGTCGGGATCGATGGTGTCGTTCTGGGCATCGGCCAGACGCACGCGGGCAGAGGCGACCATGCCCTCAAACTCGGCGCGCGTCGGCGGCTCGGTCTTGAGCCGGTTGATCTTTACGAGGTTTTCGAGTTCCTGGCGGCCCATGTCTTCAAGTCATTCTCTGAACCAATAATAAAAATCTTCGGCTGCAAAGCAACCTTAATAATAAAGGACTTGTTGTCTGACGTTTTCCGTCCCCAGTCTTCGGGCGTCATGAAAACCGGACTCACCTTGCGATGCACGTTATTCTCGATCTTCTGTGCCGCGCTATATAGGTCTGAGTAATCGAGATCGTCCCCAATCACCATCAGGTCGATGTCGCTCTCTTGTCGGTCGGTCCCTTTGGCGACTGATCCGAATATGAACGCCACGCCTATGCTGGCCGCGAACGGTTCGAGCGCTGTCCTGACCGGATCGGCGAAGCCGACGGTCTTCCGCACGAGGCCCCGCAGTTCCTCGAATACCGGTGACTCCGTGTTGGCCCGGTAGTGCTTCTGGTTTCCGATCTGCTCGACCGACACGAGACCGCTCCTTCGCAGACGCGACAACTCGCGCTCGACCGCCCCCGTCCCGGAGCGGACCGTCCTCACGATTTCCGAGGTGTAGAAGCTCCGCTCCGGCTGCCCGAAGATGAGTCCGAGCACGCGCTGCTGCACGGCGGAGAAGAGTGCGTTCGAGGGGCTGATCTCGTCCATGGTCATCCTACCCAGACCGGGGAGGATACACCCCAAATCGGGAAGCATCAATGAATGAAAAATATCAAGTTATATCAATGGGTAAGTTCTGTGGTGGCGAAAATCGAGAGGAGAAGGATCGATTGTTGCGGCCGATAGCCCTAGCAACCCCTCTGCCATCCCAGGAGTGCATTGGGTGGTGTAGAATTCGAGCGTAAGCGGTGAGTCATCGTGGCTTGCGGCTTCGAAGGTCAGTTTTATTTTGAACCACCAGAGGGACTCGCGCTAAAGTGGCAGACCTCAATCTTGGACTTCTGAAAGTAGATGGCGAAGGCTGAACACCTCAAAAAGCTGATCGCGAGCTTCGGGCGGACACAGGAGTTCCGTACCGCCGCATTGCGTATCATTGATGACGCGCAGCAACAGGGAAAAAAGCCTCTCGCGGACTCTTTACGGAAGATCTTGGATGCGAATGTCAGGCAGGGATATCAAACATCCCCCCAGCCCGGGCTAACGACGCTAACTAGCCAAATTGATCCAGCAACTGATCTAATCGACGCGATTGAAGTTACCCGCGGCCTCGGAGACATCGTGCTAAATACCGATGGGCGGCAGTTGATCGAGTGCATAATTGAGGAGCGTCGCCGGAGCGAAGAGCTACGCAGGCACCGGCTGCCGATATCCGCCCGGCTTCTCTTTGCGGGTCCGCCGGGATGCGGAAAAACCATGTGTGCAGAAGTGGTGGCGCGGGAGTTGTCGTTGCCACTCTATAGTGCACGCATTGACGTCATCATTTCCTCTTTTTTGGGGGAGACCGCGAGCAACCTCAGGCGTCTCTTTGAGTTCGCAACCCGCACCCCCTGCGTTCTATTCTTTGACGAGTTTGACGCGCTTGCGCGTACCCGCGCTGATACGGGTGAGCACAACGAACTACGGCGCGTCGTGAACAGTCTCTTGCTGATGATTGAGCGCTTCAAAGGTCCCGGCGTTATCATTGCGGCAACTAATCTTCCCCAGTATTTGGATGAGGCACTGTGGAGACGGTTTGACGAGATCGTTTCCTTCGAAGCCCCTGGCGAGCGCGAAATTTCTGAGTTGCTTGTAAGGCAGTTCGCAAACTTCCCTGCAAATTTCGAGCTCACAGCGTTTGTCGGCAAGTTAACCGGAATGTCATATGCCGATATCGAACGAATATGCATCGATGCCATTAAAAAGGCTGTTTTGAAAAAACGAAAGTCAGTGAGCGAAACGGAATTTGCGGTCGCACTCCGTCAAGAAACTCGGCGTAAGGGCCTGACGTCACGCCGCAGTCAGTGAAGGCCAAATGGCAAAGCTTCCGCATCTCACGCTAGAGCGTATTGAACGCGTCGCCGATCGCCGCAAAGTTTCCGCTCCCATTCCTGTTCCCACTCGTCCCAGCCCGCAGGGCCACGGTGAAACTATAAAAAGTAAAATTGACGAGGCAGTGAATGAGCAGTCGGCGCTTCCACAGATAAATGGTATTGACCCTGAGTTGATACTCAAGGTTAGTCTCGCTGCGCCGGTGGAAGAAGACGCTTGGCGGCTGGCGGGTTTTACTGTACTTGCCCAAGAACCCAACAATATTCTCGTGATTTTTACAGACGATACCGAGCTAACGCGGTTCCGTGCGCGACTAGCCGAGTATCAGAAGGGCCCCCAAGGTACCCAGAAGTCGCCGTCATATAACGCTCTTTTTGCATGTATCGACGACGTTGGTAGTATTGCGGCAACAGATCGCATCGGCCCCCGGCTCCGCGCGGACGGTGTGGATGCCCCGGTAGGATTGAAAACGGGAGTCATCTACACCGTCGATATTGAACTTTGGGATGCGCCTACGCAGATCGACCGAGCGGTGCGTGTTCATAGCGTCGTGACACACATCGAAGGCAAAAAAGGGGAAGTTCTTTCGCGTTACATTGGCGATGCGGGGCTTGTTATTCTTCGGGCTCGTCTTAGCGGAGCGCTACTTCGCGACGTACTCACCCTCCCGGTAGTTGCACGCGTGGACCGTCCGCCTATACCGGACCTTGGCGAACGCGATCCTCCCGTTGTGACAATTGCCGGAATTCCGGAGCCGACTGCTCCTGGAGACGATGCTCCACTAATCGGAGTTATCGATAGCGGTAGTACAGAACATCCTTTATTGAAACCCTCCCTATTCGAATCAATCGGTGTTCCAGAAAGTCTCGGCACCGCTGACATCTGGGGACACGGCACGAAAGTAGCGGGCATCGCAGCGTTTGGGGATTTACGTGATTGTGTTAGAAACAATTTATTCGCAAGCCCTGTTCGTGTCGTCTCGGTAAAAGTAGTGAATGATCACGGCCAGTTTGACGAGGCGACAACGATACCCGCGCAAATGCAGGATGCTATCTACGCCCTCAGTGAGCGGGGCTGCCGTATTATAAATATTTCGCTCGGGGATATGCACCGCATCCCCTATGACGGCGGGCGAGTTTCGCAATGGGCCGCGACACTTGACACTCTTGCGCGTGAACTCGATGTTGTCATCATCGTATCAGCCGGAAATTCAGCTGACGGTAGCCGCGCTCCTTGGGGAGAAAAGGCCGAGCATATCACCCGGACTTACCCTCAATACCTTGTTTCGCCTCAAAATCGCATTGTTGATCCAGCCACAGCTGCTATCGCACTGACGGTGGGAAGCCTTGCTCATGCCAACGGTCTTCCAACTGAGAACGTTGCGGGGGCCGAACTCCGAGCCGTCGCTTCATTGAATATGCCAACGCCAGTGACGCGGTCCGGCCCGGGCTCCAACAAAGCAATCAAACCAGACCTCGTTGATTATGGGGGAACCTGCCTATTTGATGGGATGGGGCCACGTATCGCAACTGGCGACCATTACTCCAGCGCGGGTATGTTGACATTGCGCCCGGACTATCTAAAGGGCATGCTAACTGCATCGACGGGCACATCGATGGCTGCGCCACGCGTTGCCTATAAAGCCGCCTTGCTGCTGCGGGCGATGCCCGAGGCTTCCGCAAATATGATACGCGCTCTGCTTGCGCTATCGGCTAGCATTCCTCCAGAGGCGATCCAGGGCCTGAGCCGCCTAGGCAACGGAGCTACTATTGCATGCTGCGGCTTTGGTGTACCAGACCTTGCGCGTGCACTCGATTCTGAGGAGCGACGGGTCGTCCTGATTGCAGATCACCAAGAATTGGCAGTGGATCAGTTTGCGCTCTACCGCGTGCCTTTGCCCAAAGAATTCCAGAGTACCAAGGGAAAGCGGTCCATTCGGGTAAGCCTAGCCTTCGATCCTCCGGTTCGCCATACGCGCCTTGAATACCTCGGGCTACGACTAAACTATCATCTTCTACGAGGTATGACGCCGGATGAAATCTTCGAGCATTTTCGTCAGCGCTCAAAGGACGAGGAACCGTTCGAAAAACTTCCTAGTACTGCCAAGTGTGGTCTTGATCCATCTAGAGACATTCGGGGCACAAGCACGCTGCAAGCTGCAACATTCAAAATGGCGCGAAATATCGATCAGTACGGCAATGATTACTACCTAGCCGTCTTTGCGGAACGACGATGGGCAGGCGACGATGTCACCCATCAGGGTTTTGCGATCGCAGTTGAACTGGAGCACGAGGCGGCAATCAACATACATCAACATCTCCGAACTCGCGTTCGCGTCTGAGCGCATTTTGGCCCAGTGGGATGCCCGCAGCACGCGACGGCCAACGGCCCACCAGCATGACGCGTTGGCTGCTCCTGATGTGAAACAGGCCTGCCTCGCCACCGCCAACTTTGCTTCAGTGCATGAAAAACGGAGCCACCGCAAGCCTCTGGCGTTGAACCGCAGCGGGCCCTAAAGTACGGAAAACATAATCGAATCAGAGGCGTGGGGCATGGCTGCGGTCGTATTTCATAAGCCGATCAATGGGGCAACAGGGGCGCGGACGATCGTCGCGCGGCGGCGGGGTTATGCACCATGAACGCCGTTGAAATCGAAGAGGCCATTTCGGCCCTCGCCGAGCAGCCTTTCAACCCGGCCGAGTTTCCGTTCGCTTTCCTGCAAGCATTTGGGAACAAGGAGACGACGCTCAGACGCCTTCGCAAAGGCGAGACGAATAAATCCGATCTGGGCGGGGTCCTTCAGACGAACAACATCCATATCGCGGCTGCCGCCCCCGGCGAAGTCACCAAGATGCTCGGTGCGCTGAAGGCCAGCCCGGCGACGGAAAGGGCCAAGGCGAAATTTATTCTGGCGACCGACGGCGACGCCTTTGAGGCCGAGGACTTGGCCAGTGGTGAGACTGTTGCTTGCCGGTACGCGGAGTTCCCCGATCATTTCGGCTTCTTCCTTCCCCTCGCGGGCATCACGACCGTCAAGCAGGTCCGCGAAAGCTCATTCGACATCCGGGCCACCAGCCGCCTGAACCGGCTGTATGTCGAGCTGTTGAAGGACAATCCCGAGTGGGGCACGGAAGAGCGCCGCCCCGACATGAACCATTTCATGGCGCGCTTGATATTCTGCTTCTTCGCCGAGGACACAGACATCTTCAACGGCTCCGGGCTGTTCACCGCGACCGTCGAGCAAATGAGCGCGCGGGATTCCTCAAACACCCATGAGGTGATTGGCGCGCTATTTCAGGCCATGAACACGAAGACGGCCGATCGGGCGCGTGCAGGCACGCCCCGATGGGCGGACCCTTTCCCCTACGTGAATGGTGGGCTGTTCTCGGGGCGCATGGACGTGCCCCGCTTCAGCCGCATCGCGCGGTCCTACCTTCTTCATATCGGCGGTCTCGACTGGCGGAAGATCAACCCAGATATCTTCGGCTCGATGATCCAGGCCGTGGCGGAGGACGACGAACGCGGCGCGCTCGGTATGCACTACACCAGCGTGCCGAACATCCTGAAGGTGCTCAACCCGCTCTTCCTCGACGACTTGCGCGAAAAGCTGGCGGAGGCCGGGGACAATCCGCGCAAGCTGCTGAACCTCCGCAACCGCATGGCGCGGATCAGGGTGTTCGACCCAGCCTGTGGCTCCGGTAATTTCCTCGTCATCGCCTACAAGGAAATGCGGGCGATCGAGGCCGAGATCAACCAGCGTCGGCGCGAAACCGGGCGCAAGACGGATATCCCGCTCACGAACTTTCGCGGCATCGAGCTGCGCAACTTCCCGGCCGAGATCGCGCGGCTCGCGCTCATCATTGCCGAGTTCCAGTGCGACGTGCTGTATCGTGGTCAGAAGGAAGCGCTGGCCGAATTCCTACCGCTTGATGCGCAGAACTGGATCACCTGCGGCAACGCGCTGAGGTTGGATTGGCTGAGCATTTGCCCGCCGACGAGCACTGTCGTTAAACACCACGCCGACGACTTGTTTCACTCACCGCTCGACCAAGCGCAGATCGACTTTGAGAACGAGGGTGGGGAGACCTACATCTGCGGAAATCCGCCTTATAAAGGAAACGCAAGGAAGTCAGGCCAGCAGAAGCAAGATTTAAAAGAGCTTTTTGATGGGGTTATCGAAAAGTGGGGACTTTTAGATTATGTTTGTGGATGGTTTTTCAAGGCTCATGGCTACGCTAAGAACGCCAGCGCCGATTATGCATTCGTCGCTACAAACAGCGTCGCACAAGGCCAGCATGTCTCCAACTTTTGGAAGCCGCTCTTCGATGACGGCTTGAAGTTCATATTTGCCGTCAAATCCTTTAAGTGGAGCAATCTTGCGAAGCATGGCGCTGGTGTCACTGTCGTCATCGTTGGCGCTGGGCGGAACGCAAGGGACCCGATTATCTTTGATGGCGATGTCCGGATAAGGGCGCAGAACATCAATGCTTATTTGCTTCCGCAGGGCAACTATTGGATAACAGGGCTTGGAAGGCCGATTTCAGCCGTCCCTGGTATGGTTAAAGGAAATTATTACGGCCTTTCAGACCACCTTATCTTTGGGAGGGGCGCTAAAGATGCCTACATTGCCTCGGGCCTAGAAGACAGTTACTTGCGTAAGTTTTATGGCTCCACTGAAGTGATAAATAGTAGGCCGCGGCATTGTTTTTGGTTTGAAGAGAAGCCGGACGAGCGCATTTTGTCTGTGGCTGACATTCGCGACAGACTGAAGGATGGAGAAGACAAGCGGGTAAAATCTAGTGACGCGGTGTCGAATGGCATGGTCCATCGACCGCATCAATTTCGGGAGATGAACAGCGCAAAAGAACATGTTCTAGCGATTCCCGTTGTGTCCTCGGAAAACAGAGAATATCTACCCGTAGATTTATTAGATCGCGATTGCGTGCTTTCGAACAAATGTTTTGCGCTCTATGACGCCGAGCTATGGAGTATGGCGTTGGTTGCTTCTCGGATTCATCGGATTTGGATTGCCACCGTTTGCGTGAGGCTGCGTACCGATTTCTCTTATTCTAACGTTTTGGGCTGGAACACGTTCCCCGTGCCGACTCTGACCGACAAAAACAAGGCCGATTTGACCCGCAGTGCTGAAGAGATATTGCTTGCACGGCAGTACTATTTTCCGGCGACGATCGCCGACATGTATGACCCCGATCGCATGGACTGCGAGTTCCCGCTGGTACGCGAGGCCCACGAACGAAATGACGAGGTGCTGGAGCGCATCTATATCGGTCGCCGGTTCCGTAACGACACCGAGCGGTTGGAGAAGCTGTTCGAGCTGTACACCAAGATGACGGCGGGAAGTTCCCGCCAACGGAAGAAGGCGGGTGCCGGATGAAACAACCCGCGAGCTACACCCAGGGAGGCGACGCGCAGGCGATCCGGCGGATTGCTGAAGATTACTACGGCGGTTACAAAAATATGTTCGAGGCGCATGGGTGGCCCGAGCGCGGCGACAAGATCATCCCGGCGGTCCAGTCCCACGTTGTCGAAACCTACGGCAGCGTTCGGGCATTTGAACAGGCGCACGAGCGCGGCGAAGCCATGTTTCCGATGGAAGCGATCAAGGCGGACCCGCCGAACGTATGGCTTACGAGCTTCTACGGCTTCCGTCCTGAGGAATGGGGCTTGCTTGGTTTCACTGATGAGGGTCGAAGGCGAAGCTTTATTAACGGAAGCAAGCCCGGCGTTCTCGTGGTGGTCTATGCAGCGGGGCAGGCACCTAAAGAAGATCTCGGAAAGGTTATCGGCATTCAGCAATGCTCCCACCAGCTTGGCATGTCGCAACAGTTTATGGCCCCTTCCGCCTGGGCGTCCAAGGAGCGTGATGCCGAGCGTGCAGACAAGTGGAACTATGCGGTCAAGGCAATGCGGGCCTGGCGCGTTACGCCGGAATCGCGGATGGATGTGCGCGAATTCGCGCCGGAAGCGACATCCACAGGCGCATGGCAGCACATCGGTGCGCGCGGTGTGAGACTTTCCCGACAGGAAGCGCTGAACATCCTAAAGCTCGATCTTCAGGAGGTCGATGTCTTTGGAGAGAACCCGATCATCGGTTCAGCGCCGGGAAGCGCTAAAGAAATTCTCGCGCCGAGCAAACCTGGCCCTGTCTCACAAAACGCGTTCGTCACCAGGGAATCCGAAGGCCCGAAACACCTTTACGTACTGAGGCTTCACGGCGATACAGACGCCTTCCTTGGCGAACCTGCCAACGGTAAGATGATCGTCAAGGCAGGGTTTTCCAGAAGCCCGCGAACACGGTGCGACGACCATAACCGTACTTTGCCAAAATGCGCTTTTCATTGGGAAATCCTCTACTCCGGTCCGGCATCCGGCTACGATCCCTTTCCTAGTTCGGATCATGCGAAGGCCGGAGAACGAACTATGCAGGGCGTCCTTTGCAGCCGGTCCTCGGGTCGGTCTTTAGGGGGAGAGTTCTTCTTGGCGGATTCGGATTTGGTCCTTGAAGCATGGCAGAAGGGCAATTTGGCAGCGAAAGAGTATAAAAAATGAGTGCGAAGTCCGTCCCTTTCGTATCCGTTTCCTACGCCCGGAACGGTTCATCGACCAAGGCGAACGCGTTCGGCATGCGGCCGATGCAGGAGCGCGCCTATGAGAAGCGCGGCGAGCAGTACCTGCTCATCAAGTCGCCGCCAGCGTCGGGCAAGAGCCGGGCGCTCATGTTCATCGCGCTCGACAAGCTCAACAATCAGGGACTCAAGCAGGCGATCATCGTCGTTCCGGAAAAGACCATCGGCGCGAGCTTCCACGACGAGCCGCTGAAGAACTTCGGCTTCTGGGCCGACTGGATTGTTCAGCCCCAATGGAACCTCTGCAACGCACCTGGGGCCGACAACGGCGGCAAGGTGAATTCGGTCAAGGCGTTCCTCGAAAGCGAAGACAGGGTGCTGGTCTGTACGCACGCGACCTTCCGCTTCGCGGTGGACCGGTTCGGGGTGCAGGCATTCGACGACCGCCTGATCGCAGTGGACGAGTTCCACCATGTCTCAGCCAACCCCGACAACAAACTCGGCGTTCACCTCGGCCAGTTCATTGCGCGAGACCGCGCGCATATTGTGGCGATGACTGGTTCGTATTTTCGGGGAGATGCGGACGCCGTTCTCGCCCCGCAGGATGAGGCGAAGTTCGATACCGTCACCTACACCTACTATGAGCAGCTCAACGGGTATGAATATCTGAAGCAGCTCGACATCGGCTATTTCTTCTATTCCGGCTCGTATGTGGAAGACATCCTGAAGGTGCTCGATCCCGGCGAGAAGACCATCGTCCACATCCCGAACGTCAATTCGCGCGAAAGCACGAAGGACAAGATCAGGGAGGTCGAGCACATTATCGAGGAGCTGGGCGCGTGGCAGGGGACCGATGAGGCCACCGGGTTTCAACTCGTCAAGACATCTGGAGGTCGAACGCTTCGCATTGCCGACCTGGTCGACGACGATCCGGCCAAGCGCGATCGGGTTTCCGCCGCGCTGAAGGACCCGGCGCAGAAGAACAACCGCGATCATGTGGATATCATCATCGCACTCGGCATGGCGAAGGAAGGCTTCGACTGGATTTGGTGCGAGCACGCCCTGACTGTCGGCTACCGGTCCAGCCTCACCGAGATCGTGCAAATCATCGGCCGCGCCACGCGCGATGCACCGGGGAAGACCCGCGCGCGTTTCACCAACCTGATCGCCGAGCCGGATGCCTCGGAAGAGGCCGTCACAGAGGCCGTGAACGACACGCTGAAGGCCATAGCGGCGAGCCTTCTCATGGAGCAGGTGCTGGCACCCCGCTTCGAGTTCAAGCCGAAGAACCCCGGGAGCGGCCCGACCCCCGGCTACGACTATGGCGAAGGCGGCTATGATCCCACCAAGTGCAATGTGGGATTTAGCGAGGAAACCGGCCAGTTCCAGATTGAGATCAAGGGCCTTGTCGCGCCGAAGAGCGAAGAGGCGCAGCGTATCTGTCAGCAAGACCTCAACGAGGTCATCGCCACCTTTATCCAGGACAAGACCGCCGTCGAGCGTGGACTGTTCGATGAGGAGTTGGTGCCGGAAGAATTGACCCAGGTCCGCATGGGCAAGATCATCAAGGATCGGTATCCTGAGCTTGATGCGGAGGATCAGGAAGCGGTTCGCCAGCACGCGGTTGCCGCCCTGAACCTGACCCAGAAGGCCAAAGAGATCGCCACGGGCGGTCAAGGTGGCAACACCGAGAGCACGAACACCGCCTTCGTCGATGGCGTACGAAAGTTCGCGATGGATGTGCGCGAACTCGACATCGACCTGATCGACCGCATCAATCCGTTTGGGGAAGCCTACGCGATCCTCGCTAAGACGATGAGCGAGGATAGCCTGAAGCAAGTGGCTGCGGTTATCGCCGCCAAACGAACGGGCCTCACTCCCGAAGAGGCGAAGGAACTGGCGGTTCGCGCGTTCCGCTTTCAGAAGGAGCGCGGACGGTTGCCGTCGCTGACCTCGGCAGACGCATGGGAACGCCGCATGGCGGAAGGTGCTGCCGCCTTTATGCGCTTCCGCAAGGAGGGCCGCTATGAGTGACCCGAGCCTTGACGAACTCGCCGAAGCTCTTTCGGAGTTTGCCGAACCGGAACGCAGTTCAGGGCGTTCGGCACGCGAAGAGCGCATCATCGCAGGGTTCGAGGAGATTCAGCGCTTCGTTGAACAGCACGGCCACGCTCCCCGGCACGGCGAGGACCGGGATATTTTCGAGCGGATTTATGCTGTCCGTCTGGACCGGCTCCGGGCGCTGGAAGAGTGCCGGACAATTCTTGCGCCGCTCGATCATCAGGGGCTTCTGGGCGACGCGCCGCCTCCGGCCCAGGCGGACGAAGTCGATGAGGACGAACTCGCCGCAGCACTTGAAGGAGCCGACGGCGCGGCAGACATCACCAACCTTCGCCACGTCCGGACTAGCGCCGAGAAGCGCGCCGCCGAGGAAATTGCCGACCGCGAGAAATGCGCGGACTTCGATCAATTCAAACCGCTGTTCGAGCAGGTTCAGAGCGAGATTCAGTCCGGCGTCCGGTCCACACGGAACTTCGTCAAGGACGCCGGTTTCCTGAAAGCGGACATCAAGAAGGGTGAGTTCTTCATTCTGGGCGGGCAAATCGCGTACGTTGCCGAGGTTGGCGAAACGTTCAAAGCGCCGAACGGCGAGTCGGATGCCCGACTGCGCGTCATTTATTCGAACGGAACCGAAAGCAATCTGCTTCGTCGCTCACTTCAGCGGGCGCTCTATAAGGACGATTCCGGGAGACGCATTACCGAGCCATCGGCAGGGCCGCTCTTTTCCGATGCTGCTGACGACGGGGATGAAGCGAGCGGCACCATCTATGTGCTTCGCAGTAAGTCGGACCACCCCTTGGTCTCGGCGAACCGCGACATCCTCCACAAGATCGGCGTAACCGGCGGCGACGTCGACCGGCGGATCGCGAACGCCCGTCTCGATCCGACGTTCCTCATGGCGGAGGTGGAAATCGTCGCGACCTACCAGTTGTACAACATCAATCGGACCCGGCTTGAAAACCTCATCCACCGCATATTCGGTCCGGCCCGACTTGATGTGGAGATCAAGGATCGGTTCGGCCAGCCGATCGTTCCAAAAGAATGGTTCCTCGTTCCTCTGTTCGCGATCGACGAGGCGGTACGTCGGATTAAAGACGGCACGATCACCGACTATGGGTACGATCCGAAGACAGCGAAGTTGGTCCCGAATCCCACTTCGTAATCGTCGTCTGTGAACAGCGCCGAGCTTCGACGGCGCATTATTGTTGTTCGTGTGTGGAACCCAGAATTGGCTTACAGCCGATCCAGGCATCCCGGATCAAGGTCAGGGAAGACGCTTCTGCGACTTCGGGGCACCGGTCGTAAGGAAACTGGACACCCAGCTGAATCTGATAGTTCGAACCGCGCTTCTGAACGAAGGCGCTGTATCCGGCTGACAGCCAAGTCGGTTGCAGCTTGGGCGGTCCGCTGTCCTCGACAGCCGTGCGCAGGTCGAATTCCAGCGTCGCGTCGTAGAACGGCTTCGCCCGCTGCGACGGATACCGACGCTGCACGCCTCTGAACAGCGGTCTTGCGCCCTCACACTTCTTCAGAAGCGGGCCGAGATTGCGGACGACGGCTTTGACCGTTTGCTTGAAGCCCTCTTCGCCAAGGTCGACAAGCGGCCTGCGGATCGACGGGCTGAGGCCATTCGGAATCGTGACCATTGCCTCGACCCATTCCGGCCCAATCGCCAGCGTAAGGTGAGGGTGATACGTGAACGCGTCGTTGTCTGTCGCCGTTGGCTCGGCAAGCGAGATGAAGTCCCAGACCCGGTTTTCCTGTCGTCCCGTGATCGCGGGCCGTCCCAGTCCGTTCGGCGAGAGATTGAACGCTTTGGAAAGGCGCGGGTCGGAGCGCAGTTCATTCATGGCAAGCCCGAGTACGCGCTTGCCTTCGAGCCAGGTGAAGGGATGATCGGCTCCGAACGGAAACCCGGAAAAGCTGGTCAAGGTCCCCTCCAAAAGCTGGCTGGCTTCAATCAATTTTGCTTCGGCAACTTCGAGATAATCTGCGGCGCGGCGGGCCCACTCCCGCTGTTGATGCCGTTTGAGCCAGCAGTAGACCTGCTTCCATTCGAGAAGGATGGTGCCAGCAGGTGCCCGAACCGTTTGAACGGGCGTGATGACGACCGCGACTACGGTCTCGAAGCCCCGCCGTCTTGCTGTGCGCAGGTGCCGTTCGATTTGATCCGAGGTGAGCTTGATAAGAACCTTGCTCTCGATGAACAGACACCAGGCATTCTCGTCGAATATCCAGCCATCCGGAATCCCGCGCCGTTCAAGATCACTTTCATCCGGCTCGGTATCGCCGGGATAGCGTTGTTCGAGAACCGTGAGCTTCTTCGGGTCCGTAGGTGGCTTCACTCCAACGAGGTCACGCAAGAACGAACTAAGCAACGATCGGTCCTGATCGAGCGCCGTCAGCAGCGCGTGAGTGACCCTGTTTTCAGGTTGCGTGTACTGATCGAATATATTCCTCACTGAAAGCCCCACGAACGTGCGGTTGCATGAGGACCCGGCATCATTCGAAGAACTCCTCGTCGACCTTCTTGATTTCGAGGACCTCTTCCACGCGGCAGCCGACGCCGTGGCGGATCATTAGCCGCGTGAGTTGGTCGCCGTCGATCAGGACGATGCGCTTGCTGAGTTGCGCCGCTGTCTCACGTGCCGAAGTCGTGAAGGCCGAGGCGGTGACAAAGAGGCCCTTAGAAGCCTTGAAACGGTCGAGGCTCCCGAAGAAATCGCGGATCGCGCTCGCGCTCACCGTGTTGCCGTCGGCGTATCGCTTGGCTTGTACATAGATGCGATCGAGGCCGAGCGCATCCTGATCGATCACGCCATCAATGCCACCGTCGCCGGGGCCCCCAACGAGGGCCTTGCTTACGTCTGTGACGGAGCCGCCGTAGCCCATCGTCACCAGAAGGCGAACGACGAGGCTTTCGAAGAATGCCGGGGTGCCCGAGCGGATACGCTGCATCAGCTCGTCCGCCAGTGCCGCGTCAAGTTGCCGGTGCGCGTTCCGCATCACTTCGTCAGGAGTGAGAGAGGCCGTTGCGCTCATGCCCAGTGGTGCAGTCGGCTCGGCTTCGCCGTCCTTCTGTCCGGCGGCGTTTCGGAACTCTTGGAATCCGGGGAATTGGTCGAGGAACCGTATGTCAATTCGGTCCGGCTTCGAGGCGAGCACCGTTCGGCCCTCATCCGTGATCCGAAAATGCGCTCGACGCGTCAGTTCGATCAGGCCCGCCTTGCCCAGATAGCTCTTGGCCCAGTGAACGCGATTGGAGAATGTTGTCTGACGGCCCGACGGCAACAGATGCGACCGGTCCTCCGGGGACAGCTGAAACTCGTCGGCGAGCTTCTCCACGGCATCAGAAATCCGCACCTCACCGGTAGCGGCGACACGCAGAACAGGGAGCATCAACGTCTGGAAATCAGGAATCGGCAAAGGGCTAGTCCATGTACTGGCAAATGTTGCGTAAGTGTATCAACGGCCTGCGTGCAATCAAGGACGTTTAGCGATCTTACCAGCTAAGGCATACGCTTTATCGGAGTCCAGGGGTTAGGTGGACCATTTCGGGCGACAGACAGTTGCGGCATGCGGCGGCCAGCGGCCCGTGGTCATTACCATATCCGGACGGACAACTACCGGAAAACTATTCGGCAACGCCGTCCTCGCGCTTGCCGGTCGCGACGACGTGCAGCGAGTAGTCGGGCAGGGGGCGCTGAAGCTGGAGCGCTTCCTCGGCGGGGGCGGTCATCCAGGTCTCGATCTCCTGTTCGGTACGGAGGATCACCGGCATCGCCTTGGGATGGACCGCACCGACTTCGGCGTTCGCGTCCGTGGTGAGGAACCCGAACAGATGATGCTCGCCCTCGACCGGGTCTGATTTCGGGCCACGGGTTCCCGTCCATGGCGTCCATATCCCTGCGAAGACGGCCAGGGGGCGGGTCTCGTCGAAGGCGAACCAGGTCGGGGTCTTCTTCGGCTTCGTGTCGGCGTACTCGCAGAACGACGTGAAGGGCACGAGGCAGCGGTTCTCTGGTTTCAGCCAGCGCCGCCAGTGCGGGCTCTTCGTGTTTCGGATGTTCGTGACGGGGGCTCCTCCGAAGGCGGGCGGGCAGGGCATGCCCCAGCGGGCCAGCGCCAGCTCGCGCACGCCATCGAGCCCATTGCGCACCACCGGGGCAAAATAGTCCGGAAAGATGCCCGGGTAGTGTCAAGCGACATCCGG
>NZ_JBEOMB010000127.1:0-15350 GCF_046000175.1 Rhodoplanes sp. SY1 | reverse complement strand
GGACAGCTCCATTAATATATGATAAAGGACATTATCATATATTGGAGAGCGCCATGGGATTGCACACCCCGCCCCTCGATCCTGAACTCATGAAAAAGATGGTCGCCTACGTCGGCGACATGCCCGCCAAGCAGCGGCAGGACATGACCAGCCGGGCTGTCGGCCTCATCCGGTTCCTGGACGAGACTCTGGGGAAGCAGAAAATCCCTGACCGCGCCTCCCTCCTCACCTCGTTCGAGTTTCGCATGGAGGCGCTTTCGCGATTACGCGAGCGTCCCGAGTACCGCGCCTGGGCGAAGCAGGCCAAGAAGGAAGGCGATCCCGACCTGGTGAACGAGGTCATGTTCGACACGGCCGCAACCGAACCCTTGATCGAGGTCAGCGATCGGCTCGAATTCGATCCCGCCAGCTTCTTCAAAAACGCTCTGGCACGTGCAGAGGCGGAGGGGAAGGCATGAACCACCTCGCGGTTCTCCCAGCCGCCCCCCTCCCCGCCATGGTCGCCGCGACCGGCGAGCGGGCGCAGGTGCGCTTTGTCGAGTTCTTCACGGCGCAAATCCGTAACCCGAACACGCGGCGCGCCTACGCCCAGGCGACACGGGACTTCATGGCCTGGTGCGAGGCCAATGGGCTGCGCGCGATTGGCGACGTGCAGCCCGTGCACGTCGCCGCCTACGTCGAGCTGCTCGGCCGCGAGCGGTCGGCGCCGACCGTCAAGCAGCGCCTGGCCGCCATCCGCCACCTGTTCGACTGGCTGGTGACCGGCCAGGTGATCCCGGTCAACCCGGCCGCGTCCGTGCGCGGGCCACGCCATGTGGTGAAGAAGGGCAAGACCGCCGTGCTGGCGCCTGACGAGGCGCGCCACCTGCTCGACAGTATCGACCCGTCCACCCCGATCGGTTTGCGCGACCGGGCGCTGATCGGCCTGATGGCCTATAGCTTTGCCCGCGTCGGCGCCGCGCTCGCCATGAAGGTGGAGGACGTCTACGTGCAGAACCGGCGCCTGTGGGTGCGGCTGCACGAGAAGGGCGGCAAGCGGCATGAGATGCCCTGCCACCACAATCTCGAAACCTACCTGCACGCCTACATGGACGGCTGCGGCCTCGCTGCCGATCCCAAGGGGCCGCTGTTCCGCACCCAGAGCCGCGTCACGGGCGAACTGACCCGCACGCCCCTGCCCCAGGCCAACGCCTACGCCATGATCGGCCGCCGCGCGGCGGCGGCCGAGATCGCGACCAAGATCGGCAATCACACCTTCCGTGCTACCGGCATCACCGCCTACCTGAAAAACGGGGGCACGCTGGAGACCGCCGCCGCCATGGCCAACCACGCCTCGACCCGCACTACCCAGCTCTACGATCGGCGCAAGGACGAGCTGACGCTGGATGAGGTGGAGAGGATTTTGATCTAGACGTCACCTCTCGCGAGGTATTATTTGGTGCCTCGGTTTTGTTGCTGCGTCACCTCAGCAAGGCGGTAAGTTTTATACTGAAAATAGCTGCCCACAACCAAGCTCATCGCCGCAATGAGAGCTGCAACCATTGTATACTTCGCTACTGACTTATTTGCCTTGGCAGCGTCCATTTGAGCAATGCTTGCTCTTCTACTATATTCCTCTAGTACGCGCATAACCGCATCGGACCCTGACTGTGCCGCTTTCAGTTCCGTTGACAACTCATTTTCGAGCTGACGATCAGACAACTGCACAAGTTCAGCCCGCGACTTTGCCATAATCCTGTCCTCTCGATTTTGGGCCGCCCTACCAAGGGCATGGCGTGGCGGCTCCGTCACAGGGGCTCGCGTGAAACGTCGCCCCCCTCTTCCCGCCGTAAGCTTACAGCCCCAGCATGGGGCATGCGCACCTTCCTCACCCTCTCGCTCGCGGCACTCCCGCTGATCGCTCCCCATGCCCTTGAGGCTGTGGCGCAGTCTCCCGTCGGTGGTGGTAGCGGCGGCGGGGCGGAGAACCTTGCCACACAGGGCACGCTGACCGCTTTGCAGGCGCAGAATGCGGCGCTCTCGCAGATGGTGGTGGAGCAGCAACAGGCGATCAGCTCTACCAGCGCCGAATTGGAGAAAATCAAGGAGTGCGCCGGTCAGAAAGCAATTTGGGATGGCAGCCAGTGTGTGGGAGTAAATGGCCAAAACGGCAAAGACGGTAAGGATGGCAAGGATGGTAAGGATGTAGGAAAAGCCTCTTTGCAATGCCGAACCGTCACCGCAGGGCCGTCAGGTTCGGGTTTGTGGTCCATTGCAACGTGCAATAATGACGAAACCCTCACTGGAGGCGGCGGGGCAGCCGAAGTCCCCCATAGCTCTATCTGCTCGGGCACCAGTCGAGGATTCCTCCACTCCAGTCACCCATCTGGAAATAGCTGGGTTGTTGATGCCTATGATCATCTTTGGCGAAGAGATGTTTGCACTGCTGGTTTTGCGATTTGTTGTAAAATCGTCCAGTAGCAAGACCAACAAGCCATGTTAGTTTTTTGATAATTTCTCTTCAACCCTCTCAATACGATGTTTTAGCGTGTTATTTTCCGCTTTGAGCTCCTTAACTGCCTCAATCAGCGGGGCCACCAGCCCCGGATAGTTTACACTTAGCGTTCCACTCGCATCTTTGCTCACTAGTTCAGGAAAAGCTTCCTGAACCTCTTGGGCAATGACTCCTATATGCCTTTCATTATCTTCCCTATCGTCCCTCCATCTAAAACTAACTCCATTAATATATTTTAGCCTGTCTAATGGATACTCAATCCTGGTAATGTCTTTTTTTAGCCTCTGATCTGAATTCTGTGTAAGCGCCCCCGCAATCCAGAGATTGCCAGCAGAAGTCAGATACATTCTCGGCAGCCACCCGGAGCCATTTTGCCAATACGAATCGATGATGTAGCCAGATGAATAACTATGAATGGCGAGACCCCTTCCCGTGGCCCCAGAGCCCCCGTTGCTTATATAGATTCCATCTCCGCTACTTGAATTGTTATTAACGCGAAGTCCGTTCCATCCTTCTGTCGCGTTATATACAGTAAATTTGGACCCCGATGGATTCTGCCCTCCAACCACGACATCGCCGCCGTTGTAGAAGACGTTGGTGCCGCTCGTCTGCCACGGCACGGTGTAGACGCCGCCCATGGCCATCCATTGGGTGCCATTACAGAACTGCATGGTCTTGTAGTCGCGGTTATAGACCATGGCCCCTTCCTCGCCGGTCGGGTTGCTGCACGCCGCCCAGGTGGTTGCCGCCGTACTGGCGAGCCCGATCATCAGGAGGGTGGCGAGGAGGAAGCGGGAGGTGCGGAGCATCATGCGCCGATGATAGGCGGGTTCCGGCCGCCCGGCATCCAACCTGCTGACAGTTCAGGCAGAATTCTCACCCCTCCCCCGGCGGGGTGTCCGGCCGCCTAGTTGGCGCGGCACAGGCCATATTTTCCGGTCGCAGGGTCCCGGATCATTTTTCCGATGTTGGCGTCGTCGTCACAGAACCCTGCCGGGGCATCGCTGGCGAGGCTAGCCGTGGTGATGTTGTTCGCCTTGAGGGTGGTGACGCTGGCCTGGTTGGTGGTGGTGGAAATCCCGTTCGCCACCAGCACCCCGCCGGGCGAGAAATAGCCGGTGGTGGTTCCTGCCGTGGTGAGCGAGATGTACCCGGAGGCGCCGTTGGCCGTGACCCTCGTGGTGTTGCTCACCAGCGCGTCCGCGCTCCCCACCCCGGTCAGCCCCGAGCCGTCACCCACAAAGTGCGCGGCGGTCACCGTGCCGCCGGTCGAGAGGTTTCCCGACACGGCAACGTTGGTGGCAGCCAGCGTGCTGGTGCCGTCGTTCCAGGTGAACCTGCTGCTCCCCGCAAACGTCCCCCCGCTGTTGAACTGGACGTAGGAGTGGCTGCCACCAGGTGTGCCCGAGCCGCCTCCTCCGGTGCCTGTTTGGGAGATCGGAGATGCGAGGCCTGACCGGGCCTCATAGACGAACATCCTCCCCCAGACCGTGCCGCTGACGGTCAGCGAGGTGCTCGGCGCCGTGCCGATACCCACGTTGCCGCTGGCATAGATGGTGGTGAAGCTGCTGGTGTTGGCCGTGGCGCTGATGCCGGGGCCGACGAACAGCCCCGTGGTGGTGAGGTAGGCCGTGCCCGCCACGCCCCCCGTGGTGAAGCTGACCGTGCCCTGGTCTGCCACCACCATGCCGAGGTTGGCGCCGCTCGCCACGCCGCTGGTGGAGATGCGGTCGCCCGTGCCGAGCCCGGTCAACCCCGAGCCGTCACCGATGAATTTCGCCGCCGAGAGATTGCCGGTGACGGACACGTGCCCGGCGCTGGTGAGGCTCGGCGCATAGGTCGGGCAGCCGATATCCCCCCGCGAGGCCTCGCCGATGCACAGGCGACTGCCGTGCATGCCCAGCGTGGACGAGATGATCGCGAAGTTTGCGAATTCCTCCGCCACGGCAGAGCCTGCCATCCCGGTGAGGACGGTCAGCACAAGCGCGCGCAGGCAACGGCGGATCACCCGGTAAGGATAGCCCGTGGCTGCCCGCCACCCCAGCCCCCTGCCCGCCGATTACGCATATTTGCCAGAGGGATGCGGGATGTTGAACACACCAGGGAACGAGCCCCCCTTCCCGTGAAGAGGCACCTTCATCGGGAAGGAAGGCGGCATCACGACTCATTGACGCCACTTCCGGCACTCCCCCAACCGTACCCAGATCTTAATTCAGTAAAATCGTAAATACGATTTTGTGGCAAAGTCGCCACGGCACACACGAATTTTCAGACCTCGGGATGGTTCCCTCTCTTCAATCGTGTAATCGTAATTCCGGCAAATCGTAATCACAGAAAGGCGGCGCGATGATCATCGGCGTGCTGAACCAGAAGGGCGGGGTGGGCAAAACCACCATCGCCGTCAATCTCGCCGCGACCCTCGCCAAGGCCGGAAGGCGCGTGCTGCTGGTGGATGCCGATCCGCAGGCCAGCGCCCTCACCTGGTCGAGCGTCCGCGACCTCGATCCCCTGTTCGCCGTCATCGGCATGGCCAAGCCGACGCTCCACCGCGACCTTCCCGACATCGCCCGCGACTACGACGTGGTGGTCATAGACGGCGCGCCCCGCGTGAACGAGCTGGGGCGCGCCGCCATTCTTGCCAGTGACCTGGTGCTGATCCCGGTTCAGCCGTCACCGTATGACGTGTGGGCGGCCGCCGAGACCGTCCAGCTGATCCGTGAGGCCCAGCAGTTCAAACCTGAATTGCGGGGCGTATTTGCGATTAACCGCAAAATCGTAAACACGGCCATCGGGCGGGACGTGGCCTCCGCCCTCTCCCGGTTCGAAGAGATTCCCGTGCTGCCGACCACCATCGGCCAGCGGGTGATCTTCGCCGAGAGTGCGGCGCAGGGACTTGCCGTGATCGAAGCCGATCCGGACAGCGAGGCCGCCCGCGAAATGACCGCTCTCGTCCAGCAGGTCATGCAAACCGAGAAGAAGAAAGCCGCCTGATGAACAAGACCGTCCCGTTCAAGACCCCCGGCAAGACCAGCCCCGACGACTGGGTGCAGTCGCGGGCAGGAGGGTCCGTTGCCGACCGCGAAGCCCCCGCGCCCGGCCCTGCCCGCCCGGAGCCGATGAAGCGCTTCACGCTCGACGTCACCGAGAGCCTGCACAAGCGCATCAAGGCGCAGTGCGCCGTTCAGGGCCTGAAAATGGCCGACGTGCTCCGGGAGATCCTTGAACGTGAGTTCCCGGAGAAATAGCCGTGTTTACGACTTTACGACTTTACGATTTTCTGTCCGATCATGCCTGAGCCGCGTGCCACCCCCGTCGACGAAACCTCCGTCCGCGACGCGGATCTCCGGGCAGAGCTGGAAGCCGCGCGGGGCTCGCCCGAGTTCCCCGACATCCTGCGTTACCTGGTGGCGCGCCAGGCGATGCGGGACCGGGGGGAGGGGGCTCCCGTGGCGACAACTTCCCCTGACGACCCCGAGGTAAGGGACGCCGACTTACGCGAACGCCTCGCCCGGTACATCGCAGACCGGCGCTTCTACAGCATGATCCGCGAGCAGGTTGTCCGGGAGCAGCAGGCCCGCGACGCGAAGGCCAGGCACCTGGCCAGCCTCGGCCCGCTTGCCCGGCGCCGGGAGGAAGTGCGGGACGCGCTCGACGCCGAGCTTACCGACGCCGACCGTTACCACCTGCACAGCGTGCTTGCGCTGTGCGGCCTTCCTTACAAAAAGCCCCCGGAGGGTGAGTCCGATTACGTGCGCGAGTACGGCCGCAGCTCCCTGGTGGTGCAGGCCGGGTTCCTGAAAGACCCCAACTCCGGAAAAATGGTCAAGCAAGGGCTGCCCTACGGCCCCAAGGCCCGCCTGCTGCTCCTGCACATCTGCACCATGGCCGTGCGCCAGAACTCCCACGAGATCGAGGTCGCGGACAGCATGAGCGCCTTCATCCGCGAACTCGGGTTCGACGTCACCGGCGGGCCGCGCGGTACCATTACCCAGTTCAAGGAGCAGCTGCACCGGCTTGCCGCCGCCCGCATGCAGATCGGACTGTGGCGGGGCAACAAGACCACCACCATCAGCACCCAGCCGATCGAGGCTTTCGAGGTCTGGCTTCCCAGCCATCCCGACCAGCGCGTGCTGTGGAACACCAAGCTCTACATGGACGAGAAGTTCTTCCGCACGTTGAAGGAGCACGCGCTGCCGATTGACATCCGGGCGGTAAGGGCCTTCGCCAATTCGGCCAAGCAGATAGACATCCTGTTGTGGCTGGTCTACCGGCTGCGCCACGTCGAGCGCCCGCTTTCGCTCTCGTGGGACAACCTCAAGCAGCAGTTCGGCCGTGACGTCACCAGCCGCGACCGCAAGTTCCGCCAGTCCTTCGCGGACGACCTCAAACATATCCAGGAGGTCTACCCGAATCTCAGGTTGCAGGTCTCCGAGAAAGGCGTGATATTCCATCCCACTGACGGAAAAGCGCTTCTTGCCCCGCAAAAACGCGCACTCAAGCGCCCCTGATTCGGCCGTCAGGAAAAATCCCGTACACGCAACCACTTGAAAACGCTGACTTGGGTGCGTTTCAGCGCGGAATTTCGCCACCCTTTACAACGTGCTGCTCCCCCCTCACGCAGAGTCGGGTGCGCCTCCCCTTCGCGTCCCCCTGTCACGCAGAGTCGGGTGCGCCTGTGGATAACTTTCACAAATGACCTCAGCAAGTTACCCACCGGCTACGCAGAGTCGGGTGCGCTTTTACGCAGAGTCGGGTGCGCCCACCCCCCATTTTTACGCAGAGTCGGGTGCGCTTTTACGCAGAGTCGGGTGCGCTTTTTTGGTCTAAGCCGTTGATATGAAACGCAAAGCGGCCCCTACATATATCTTAACTGAAAAGAGTTCTTATAACTTCTTATCTTCATAAAAGAGCACGCCTCATTTTTTTGAAGATGAAGAAGCTCCGGACCTGACCTGCTCCGCAGAGCGTGCCATCCGCATCCTCAGGAGCAGCGAAGCCTTCCGCCGCAGCCTCGGCGAGTTTCCGCACGTCGGAACGCGGCGCGATGATCTCCGGCCGGGACTCCGTACCGTCCCGCCGCCGCGCCTGCACCGCGTGACCGTCGCCTTTGCGGCGTTGTCCGGTGAGGTTGCCATCCTGTGCGTCGGCTACCTCGGTCAGGACATCATGCACGACCTCAATGCCGCCAACGACGAATGACCACGCTCAGCCCGAAGGAGCGCCGTTTTAACGGCGTCGGGAGGCTTGGAGTGAAGGAGAGGGCACCCCACCATGAAAACCCTCCCCATGGCCGTCTGGGAGCCTCTCAGCATGCTGCGCCGTGCGATGTCCCCCGTAGCCCCGCGAGGAGCCCTTGTCAGGACGGCCGTTGATAACTGTTAGCACTATATGCTATAAGTCTGAGGAAAGGAGACTGATCCCATGCCAAGCAGCGTCTCGCTGGGAAATCTTGAAAAGACGGTTGACCGGCTGGTGGCCACAGGCCGCTACAACTCAAAAAGCGAAGTGATCCGCGAGGGGATCCGCCTCGTTGAGGAACGCGAACAGCGCCTCGCCGCCCTCGATGCCGCGCTGGCGCGCGGTGTCGCCGATGCCGACGCCGGGCGCGTTCATCCCGCAGACGAGCTGTTTGCCGAACTGCGTGCCCGCTACGGCGCGGCCACGGACGGAAGCCGGGGATAATGAGGCTTGTGTTTGCTGCGGAGGCCCGGACTGACCTCCTGCGGATCGGCGATCACATCGCAGCGGACAACCCGTCCAGAGCTCTCTCGTTCGTGGCGGAGATCGAACACCACTGCGCCCGCGTGCTGACGATGCCGCGCGCCTACCCCCTGGTGCCCCGCCATGAGGCCAGCGGCATCCGCCGCGTGGTACACGGCGCCTATCTGATATTCTACCGGGTGGAGGCGGATGCCGTGACGATCCTGCACGTTCTGCACGGCGCGATGGATACCGACGGCCTGCTGTTCCCGGCCGAGTAATCCGACGCGGCGGGGTGGCCCAAAGGCAAGGGCATTCCTGCGGGAACGCCCCCGCAGCAGGGGCAGGGGCGCCATCACCGTTCACGGTCATCGCCGTCCCCGGCTGTACCGTGACGCCATCATGCCACGCCCCACGCCTCCCCGGAATCCACCCTGCATCACTGTTCCGCAAATATCCTCGGGGGGTCTGGGGGGCAGACAGCCCCCCAGGGGTGCCGTCAGCACACGGCCTGGCCTGTGTAGGCACCGGCCAGCAGGAAGACGAACCCGGCCAGCAGCAGCCAGGCGCCCGGTTTCCGCTGCCCCAGCACGGTGAGGATGAACCCGGCGCTCACCAGCAGCAGGGCGGCGCCTTCCGCCGCTCCGCCCGGCGAGAGCAGTCCGGAGACCACCCCGCAATGCAGGACGGGCGGCCACCAGCCGGTCATCCCGCCCAGCCAGTCGGCCGCCAGCGTCAGCGCGGCGGCCAGGATGGCCAGCTCGGCCAGCTGCCGGGCCAGCCAGCGCGGAAAGGAAGGGGAGGAGGTCATGGGCGGAGCCGGGGAGAGAGGCACGGGCGGCACAGGGTGACATCGCCACGGCCTGACCGGAAGGGGAGGGGTTGAAAGGTGAATAGCGCACTTATACATTGCTTCGCAACATAGGTGCCCGGCCGCCACACGGAGGTGGCCATCGGCCGGAAGGAGCGCGCCGGGAGGCGCGCAGTTTGAGGGGAAATCACACGCCGATGGCGTCCTACCATTTCGCGGTGCAGGTTCTTGGGCGGGCGCCCAGGATTGATCCGGCCAGCGGACGGGCGCGGCCGGGATCGAACGCGGTCAAGGCGGCGGCCTACCGCGCGCGCTGTGCGCTGCGCGACGAAAACACGGGCGAGCGCGTGGACTACACGCGCAAGTCCGGCCTGCAGCGCGCTGAAATCCTGCTGCCTGAAGGCGCCGCGCCCTGGCTGGCGCAACGCGAGCTGCTGTGGAACCGCGTCGAGGCGATGGAAAAGCGCCGCGACGCCCAGCTGGCCCGCGAGATCAACATGGCGTTGCCTCACGAGCTGACCGACGAACAGCGGTTCGAGCTGGTGCGCGGGTTCGTGCGGCGGCACTTCGTCAGCCGGGGGATGGTGGCTGACATCGCCTGGCACCGGCCCGATGCCGGGAGCGGTGACGACCGCCGCAACTACCACGCCCACGTCATGCTGACCCTGCGGCGCGGCACGCCGCACGGGCTCGACCCGGTCAAGACCCGCGCGTGGAACAGCAAGGAACTGCTGGCCGCGTGGCGCGCCGCCTGGAGCGAGGAACAGAACCAGGCGCTTGAACGCGCCGGGCAACGGGACCGGGTGGACCACCGCACGCTGGCCGCGCAGCGCGAGGCGGCGCAGGCGCGGGGCGACCGCTGCGCGGTCCTTGACCTTGACCGCCTCCCGGAAATCCACCTTGGCCGCCAGGGCACGGCGCTGGCCCGCAAGCAGCAGCGGCCGGTGAGCCGCGACCGCTGGGTGCGTCCGCCGCGTCAGCCGAGGCGGGAGCGCCAGCCCGCCCTTGATCCGGGGATGTGGCACGCGCCCGGCTTCAACGACAACCCGGAGCGCCTGTTCTGGAAGCGCCGCGACCGGCAATGGCGACGCATGGTGTCCTATCCCGCCATTGACCGGGGCAGCACGCGGTTCGATCACCTGCTCTGGCGCATCGGCGTCGGCGCCGAGCGCGCCCGCCGCCGGACGGTGAAGTTCGAGCGCCAGGTGGCGCGTCTGCGGCGCAAGCTCGACTTCTGGGAGCGGCGCACCAATTTCTATCTTGAGGGGCAGATACGCGGCGCGCGGTTCCGCTGGATGCGCGCCCAGGCCGCCGAGGAACAGCGCCGGAAACGCGAGCTTGAACGGCAGGCGCGCGAGCATGCCGCGCGGCGCGCACAGCAGGTGCGTGACCTCATGCGGGCGGTTGAGCAGGCGCTGACGTGGGCGATGGCGGGACGGGAATCCCGCCTGGCGCGGCGCCATGCCGTGGAGCGCTGGGCGCAGCTGCGGCGCCCGCAGGAGCGCCGCCGTCCGCAGGCGGGGCGTTCGCGGACCAGGCATCCCAGCGACCCTGCCAGCGGATGACGCGGCGATAATCGAGGCGGTGTGCCCGCAGCGGCCAGGCCAGGCCTCGCACACGGGCGACCATCTCGGTCAACGGCAATGCCTGCGCCTCGGCGGCATCCAGCAGCGGGTAGCCGCTTTCCGCAAGACCTTCCTGCCGGTTGGTGGCGAACCACGCGTCGGCCGTCTGCGACTGGCCCTGCGAGTGCGACAGCACCGTGGCGTTGCCGACCATCGCCGCCACATACGCGGCGGTCTGGTTGTCGGAAACGCCGAAGAACACCCGCGCGCTGGCGTTGGCCAGGAACGCGTCGGCGCCGTCGCCGTAGACCGCGCGCACCTGTGGCAGGTTCTGCCAGATCAGCACCGGCGTGCAGTACGCGCGCAGCAGGCCCGACTGGTTCTGCAGGGTCTCCAGGGGCCCCAGTGCCGCCACCTCGTCGAGCAGCAGCACCACCTTGTGGCGTGGCCGCTCCAGATGCTTGGCGCGCGTCAGCGTGTTGAGCACGCAGCCCGCCATCACGCGCAGCCAGCGGTCGTAAACCGTCAGCAGTTCCTCATCGAGGCACAGGTACAGCGTGGTGACCGAGGTCACCAGCTCGGTGAGCGCGAAGGTGGAATACTCCGACAGGCGGCCGACCGGCGAGCCCGCCGACCAGATCTCCGTGGCCTTGTCGAGCGTCGAGAGGATCGAGCTGAACTCGCCCTCTTCCCCGGCGTCCTCCGGCACCTGGCGCAGGTAGCCCTGCGCGATCTCGCGGGCGTAGAGCGAGCGCGATCCCCCGGCGATCTCCTGCAGGGTCTCGCGGAAACTGTGCGCGCCGCCGACCGACAGCCGCCGCACGTGCGCCAGCGTGCGGGTCTCCGGCGGCTCGCTGTGCAGCGTGTGCAGGAGCAAGGCCGTGAGCAGCGAGGCCGCCTTGTTGTCCCAGTGCGTCGGCTCGCGTTCCGGCTTGGTCATGAGACGCGCGAGGGCGACGGCGTCCGCGCTCTCGAGGTCGCTGTCCTTGCGGATGATATCGAGCGGATTGAACCGGGCGGACGCCGGGAGGTTGCTCGGATTGAGCATCACCACGGTGCCGCGCCGCTGCCGTTCGCGCCGCGTGACGGCGTAGTTCTCGCCCTTGGGGTCGGTGACCACGATGCTGCCGGGGTAGCTCAGGAGGGTCGGCACGACGATGCCGAGGCCCTTGCCCGCGCCGGTCGCGGCGAACACCCACATCAGCCCATCCGTGGTGAAGCGCGCGAGGCGGCCGAACAGGCCGACGCCGCCGAGAATTGGGCCGCTGCCCCGCAGCAGGCCCGCGCGCCCCGCGTCACGGACGGTCGCCCACCGCGCCGTGCCGTGGCTGCCGTCGCGCCGCGCGGGGCCACGACCGCCGAAGATGCGGGGCCGGAGCCACGTCGAAAGCCGCCACAGTGCCACCACCGGCTGCCAGGCCAACCACAGGAACCACCCCAGGAGCTGCATGCCCCCATCGTTCCACAGGCGGCCCGGCGCCGGGAAGGCCCGTGCTGCGCGCGCAGGCAGAAAGTTACAGGGGCGCCGCCGGTGCTGCTCAGTTCGTCGCGGGCACCAGCTCCCCCGCGCGGAAGTCCCGGAAATTGTTCTCGTCGCTCTCCCGCAGGGCCACCGTCAGGGCGACCCGTTGCGGTTGCCACTTGATGAAATTGTTGTGCGCCAGGCCGAAGATGATCTCCACCGGATAGCGGTTGCCCTCGGTGACGGTGACGGCGCCGGTCAGCATCTGACTGAGATTTTGCTGCTTGGTGATCCGCAGCACTTCCTGACCGCCGATGCGCACGATCAGGTTGCAGGGATGGCCGAACCCGCAGCGGGTATCGAACCCGAACACGTAGCGGCCGGAAGTCTGCGGCTGGAACACGCCTTCCAGCTTGTAGACGAACATCTGCGTTCGCGTTTCCTGCCCGAGCGTGGCGTCGAACGGCTGGTTGCGCATCTCCAGGCTGCGCAGATGGTCGGAAAAGCGGACGTCCGAATCCGCCTTCCACGGGTAGAGACGCACCCGCCAGGCCGGGACGCCCCGGCCGCTGGGGGCGAGCTGCGCCACCTTCGGCAGGGGCTTGGGCGTCGCCCGCGTCGCCTCGCGCGGACGCGGCGGGCGCGGGTCTTCCTTGTTGGCCGCTGCGGCCAACGCAAAGAATATGAACGCGTGCGCAGGCGGCGCGACAACCATCAGCGCCAGCACGGCGGCAAGCAGACGCAGCATTCCGAAACCTCCTGAGGTTGCCTGTACCAGAATAATTCCCGAATCGGCGCCGCCCGCGAAGACGTAATAGTGCGGCCCTGCGGTTTCGGCCCGGCGAGCAAGCGAAGGGACGGGAAGAGCCACCCCGGCCCGGCCGCCTCAAGGCCAAGCCCTGCGGGCGCGCTACGCGCGGCCTTGACCCGGCCGCTCCGGGGCGGCGAGGGGCGACCGTTCGCTCGGGGCGATATTCGCCCCGAGCGAGGCGAAGGAGAATGGAAAGGCTCAGCACCCACAGCAATCGACCAGTCGGGAGCCTACATTCGACATGGCCTCCCTGTTGCAGAAGGGGTGGTCTTATTTAAAAGAAGTATTTTAAAAGCCAGGCAAACCACAATTACCTACTTATCAACTCTCTAAGGGCTTCTTGGATACGATCAAAAGCTTCCATACCCGTCGCAGTTAGACCTGCTTCCTCAGCTTGCGCTCGGATAGTTCTTAACTTCCGTTCGATATCGTCGCCACTCGCGCCCTCGGCAAAAATCTTCAAGAAACCCTGCCAGTGTTTCGCGGGAATGCCGGAGACAGGCTGCTCAAGCAGCCCGTTAACGAATTCAGTCATAAACCCCCCGCGCGCCACACGTCCGAAGTTTTTGCCTCCATCCTTGACCGCTTCATCGTTGAATCTTTGGCCCTTATTCGGATACGGCGTGACCGCTTCAGCCAGTTTGATGCCCGCATCTTCGCCCTCCACCCCGCGCATAGAACTCCAATAATGATTGCGGTGCTCAGCAGCAAATCTCGCCTCTTCAACAAATGGGCGCATCAGTCGTGGCGCGCCAGATATAACCTCATCAAGGCCCCACGGAAAAACCACAAGCAAGTCTTGAGGGGCACATACTTGTGGGGACGCTTTATAACGAAAGGACGGCTCACCTTCTTTTGAGAGGATAAACCACCCCTTTAGTTCAATTCCCATCAAAATGCGGTCTGATTCCGGTATGCCCGGCGCTGTCGTTTGTAGCCTCACGTCCGGAAATACCTGCGCCTGGCGGACGAATGAGTACACGTCGTACTTTCCGTTAGGGTCCCACAGCTCGCGCAGAATGTTCAGATTCTCGACGACAGAGGCCTCGATGGCGGCACCGAGGGCCGAGTTCAGTGTGAAAAGATCCGTGGCGCTAATTCCGGCGATACGCAACGCCGTGTGAAATCGCGAGGGCAAAGCATGCAAGGCGTCAATCACACGGTCATAGAGCGGCCGATGAGGCCAATCCGATTCGGGGCCGTTCGACCGGGCCGGAGCGACTCCTGCAGGCATCACGACGCCGCCTTTGTCCGAGTGCGAGGCACGGACAGTTCGGCTCTTACACGGGCCACACCGGCATCGAAGAACTCTCTATTGATTTCCGCCATATGCGCCCTGCGGCCATTTCGTATGGCTGCAACGGTCGCGGACGCCAACCCACCGAAGGGCTCCCAAACAACGTCACCGAGATCTGTGGAAGCTAGAATTTGACGCTCCATAAGGGAAAGCGGTTTCTGATTCGCGTGAAGATATCCGCCACCCTTAGGGTTCTTTACACGCTCGGCACCATGCACCGGAGCCTCGTGCCAGACGTTGGTCAGAGCGTGAACGTGGTTCCACTTCGCGCGGAGCCGATCCCACACTTCAGCGGTGGGCGGATTAACTCCGTCTAACGAGAAGTATGGCTTGTCTGTCTTGTGCCCATTGGCAGTGCACCACCGCGACATAGCTACTACTGCATCTCCAGGTGGGAAGTACCAGAGATGGCACTGAGTCAGATATTTTCGTGTTGCAGCATTCGCGACACCGCAAGCTTCATTGCTTTGCAACATAGGCAACCCGGACCGTTGCCATTCGTGGCGCAGCCATTCTTTTAAAGGCAACTCGTGGCCGCTTCCAGTGGTCAGAGTCACTTTTCTAGTATAGCGGACCGCCACCTCTGTAACTACCGGCAGCCCCCTAATGGTTCGCGAGTTAACATTACCTGCAATATGCGCAATACCCTTGTCCCAAACGACCGTTTCTTCATATTGCCAGCCGTGCAGCTCAAGGGTGGGATGCGCCTTTGCCCAGCCGATTTCACTGTTCCAGAACCAGAGGGTAGTGAAAGGCTGTGCATGTTTGGCCCACGCCGCAGCATGAGGAGCATACCATTCGGCCAGCCCGTCCGGCGTGTTCGGCTCGCCCGGAAATTTGCCAAGACCGTACGGGCCATCGGCAATAATTGTGGTCGGTGGTAGCCAAAATTCATACGCCTTAAGCGCGTCACACGGATGCAGCGACGCCATTCCCAAGCGCAGGGTTCCGTCGCCCGTGTGCGCGGCGGCAATTCTAGGCTGCCTCATCACTCCCCCAGAGCCGACTGAGTCGACAGAAAACGGTAACTCACCTGCATCTTGATGGCGAGCGCGGCGCGAAGCGCCAGATTGCAAACTCTGCCCTCAGTGGAAGGGCGCTCGAACGCTCTCCGGGAGCATCTTAAATTGTAGTGGCTCACACCGGCGTCCTTCCTTTGGTGGGGAGCTTCGATCAGAGCATCTCCCTGCCCCGGATCCGAATACCATGT